>JAEXTR010000357.1 GCA_023406915.1 Bacteroidota bacterium | reverse complement strand
GCCATGAGGAGTAGTTTCCTTTCCACGGTATTCCCTCTCCCCGATCAAGCTCAAGTATCCAACCCGCAACATTATCAAGGAAGTAACGATCGTGTGTTACCGCAATCACTGTCCCTTCATATTTCTGCAGATGCTTTTCGAGCCATTCAACTGACTCTGCATCAAGGTGGTTGGTCGGATCATCCAAAAGGAGAATATCCGGTTTGATCAGCAGTAACCGGCATAACGCAACCCGCCTCTTCTCACCTCCGGATAACACCTTTACTGGTGCATCGCCGGGGGGACACCGCAGTGCATCCATTGCCATTTCAAGTCGTGAATCCAGCTCCCATGCATTCATCGCATCAAGCTTTTCCTGCACTTCACCCTGCTTTTCAAGCAGCGCGGTCATCTCATCGTCATCCATCGGCTCTGCAAACTTTGCATTGATCGCATCGTACTCAGCTAACAGGTCCACAATAGGCTGCACTGCCTCCTGCACAACTTCCTTTACAGTCTTCTCATTATCAACCAGTGGTTCCTGCTCAAGATAACCAATGGTGTACCCAGGACTCACGGCAGTCTCACCGTTAAACTCCTTCTCAACTCCTGCAAGTATCTTTAGCAGAGAACTCTTACCGGAACCATTCAGACCGATAACCCCGATCTTAGCGCCATAAAAATAACTGAGACTGATATCCTTCAATACGGGCTTTTTATCATAATATTTGCTTACCCGCATCATGGAGTAAATAATCTTATACGGTTCGTTGCTCATAGTGCCTTTTCAAATGATGTACATAAAAAATCATGAGGACAGTTCAAAAGTCCTTCACTGTTGTGCTGCTGCTGTATCAATCCACGATTCATGCGAATGAATAATCTTCCAGCCTGTATCTTCTTTCTTCCAGAGCATGCTGAAAGTGTGGTCGCTTACTATTGTTACCCCATCTTTCATTTGCATCTCACTTTTTTCAGAACTGATCATGAGCGCAAGGTCTTCTTGCAGCACAGTGACCTGAATCTCAACCGGAGTCACTTTCTGCGTTTCACGCATAGAAAAATACTCCTTGATTGCGCTGATAAACTTAGCCCGTGACTGGTAGTAGTCGGTGCCCACCATCGCGGAAATAAAACCGTCAATGCTGTAAAAGTCAGCCCAGGCATCACCATCAATTCTGTTAAGCGCATCAACAAGACTAAGAAACTGATTCTTGATTTCGCGGATTATCATGCTGCCTCCATCATTTTATATGATATAGGAAAGAGAAGAGTTCTGGAAAAAAATAAAAAATGACTATGGTAAAATATCGAAGGAGGAGAGTAATTCCTAAAAATTGAGGGAGAAATCAGAGGACCAGATATGCACCGGAGACCGTAAAGCCGCCGGTGCATAAAAATGAGAAAAGTGCTGAAGCTATTTCAATAACATCATCTTTTTTGTAATCGAAGAAGCCCCCGCCTTTAACGTGTAATAATATATTCCGCCAGCAAGTTCACTGGCATCAAAAGCAACGGTATAGCTCCCCGCAGGAAGATCACGGTTGAATAACACTGCCACTTCCCTGCCAAGTACATCGTAAACAGCAAGCGTAACCAGTGCATTTGACGCTACGGAAAAACGAATATCAGTCGAGGGATTAAACGGATTGGGATAGTTTTGCTCCAGATCCAGTGCAACTGGTGAAAGCTGGTCATCAACAGATACTGCGGGCGTCACTGTTATAGTCTTATTATTGGCAAATGCCCATGAATCTCCCAAATTGTTGCCACTCAGGTCAACACTGTTTCCCACTGCAAACATCGTCACCTGACCTGTCTGCTGCGGAGCTGTATATCTGTATTCAAACCCGACTTTGCCGGAAACCGCAGTTTTTGGCGCGGTATGTGTCAGTTCCTGCCCGATCTTTTGCAGGCTGTTATCACTGATCACAAGATCACCCGATGATACCGCTATATTCGTACCGGCTGCGGCAAGAGGACCCCCCGTAACCTCAACCTTAAAATCAGCAGTTTCTCCTGCCTGAAGCGTGGCTGGTCCATCGATAGAAACCATGACTCCTGCAGCAGCAGCACCACCATGGCAGTTACATCCATTCCCATTGAGCTGGGTGGTACCGGTAATTCCGGTTGAAGAAGCATAGATAACCACGGTAACAAACAGGGCAGCAGAAACAACCGGGATCATGAAACGGTTTTTGAATGAAAATTTCATATTATTCCTTCATAAAAGTGACACTCCACTAACCAAACGGCAAGCGAAAGAGTTCATTTTTTTAGGAACATAATAAATAATTCTTCTCTATATGCGTATTTGCTCAATTTTCGCAGTTTTCGTGAAGTCCCACCCCACCTACAACAGTGTGAGCTTCATGCATTCAAGATATCCTTGCTCGCACGATTCAACCACATTTCTCAGAACCCTTATAATAATTGATGGATCACTATTCTCCTGTACCGGCATATTGTAAAAGACACCAAAAGTGCAGGGTTCTTCCTCGTCTTCTATACCGAAAGTTGCATACCGCTGGGTGGAATTCAGCCTGTTAGCCAGTTCATAAAAGTACGGTAGCATTGCCTTATCCGTAATTGTAAACAAATCAACCACACCTACACTTACCATGCAATCATCCATATCAAAATGAATAATGAGCGTGATCTCTGGTCCATTCTGAATAGCATAGGTAAGTAAAATCACCTGTTTCTCGTCATAGACCTTCTCAACGTACTCGATTTCCAGGCTATCAAAGTATGCGATGAGATTATTGATATAATCCGTCATGATGATATTACTGTTGTTTTCTTGTTCCATACTATCCTCTGCATTCAGCTATTTTTATGTTTTAAAAATCATGCGTGGTACTAATATCAAAATAACAAAACCATGCCTTACAACAGTATCAGGTGATGATACTTTCCTGCGCAAATTTTCCTGTAACCGGAAATAGTATCATCAGGTGATACAGTTTCACTGCCCGCACCCTGCTATGTTTCGTCTGCAGGCAGAATCAATTATTATCAACTGCCCGCACTAAAATTCACCATTGAAGGAAGCAACCATGTTCAAAAGCATTGAATCATTGAAAAGCCACGGTTTCCAGGGATTTCACACCGTGGGGGAACTCATATCAAATACAGACCTTATCCCCGCTGAAAAAGGCGTCTATTGCGTACTCCGCACGAAAGAAGCGCCGCCCGAATTTCTTGAAAAAGGAACCGGCGGTTACTTTAAAGGGAAAAACCCGAATGTTACACTCTCAGAACTGAAGGAAAATTGGATCAGCGGAACTCCGGTTCTCTATATCGGAAAAGCTGGTTCCTCTTCCGGGAAATCCAATCTCAGAAAACGAATTCATCAGTATCTCAGATTCGGGCATGGGGAAGACGTCGGGCACTACGGCGGCAGACTCATCTGGCAACTGAAGGACGCACAGGACCTCCTCTTCTGCTGGAAACCAATTCTATCAGACGAACCTGCTGTTATTGAATCAGAAATGATCAACACATTTAGAAATATGTACGGTGATCGCCCCTTCGCAAATCTGCGCGATTAAACACTTTTGCTTTCAGGGCAGATGATCACCCCATCTGCCCTGAATCAATCCGCTCATTTCAACAGCAGCATCTTCCGTACAGCACTCACCTCTCCAGCCCGCAGTGCATAAAAATACGCTCCCGCCGCCAGCGATGATGCATCAATGTTGATCGTGTGATTCCCTGCCGGCATCACGGAATGCAGCGGTCGCAGCACTTCCCTCCCCAGCAGATCAAATACAATGATCGAAACCAGTTCTTGCTTAGGAAGCGTAAACGCCACCGTTGTTGCAGGATTGAAAGGATTGGGATAATTCTGCTCTAAGGAAAACTCCTGTGGCATTTCATCTTCGCAGTCAATCCCCACAGGTGGTGTGTACTGAATCCGGTAGTACCCGGAATCGGGGGACAAAGTTGTTTGTGGAATCAAACCAGCATCTGTTGCCGATACTCGGCAATAATAATCATGTGTCCTCATTTTCGCCGTATCCAGGTAGAGCTTCAACTGCGTAGTGGTACTGGTGCACGGTAACTCAATACGAATATCATTCTTCCATATTGTATCGGTTTGGTTCGCATAGAAGCCCTGCCACAGAATCTCCTTTGTAAAATGCTTAGTTCCATATGAAAAGTCCAAACACAGGTCTGGTGCATTACATGCATTATTAACTTTCACAGAGATTGTGACTAAATAATTGTCCACATATTCTGGAAGATTCACCCATACTTCAGGTTTTCCGAGCGTATAAAACTCGTAATGATCCCCCCTGTTAAAGAGTGCCTGCACAATTTTTTCAGCGTTCGATCCTCCTCCATACATCTCATTTGCAAAATAATAATAGTAACCTATTCCAGCGGCGTAATAATACTTCCGTGGAGGGTTGTGAGGACCGGGATAGGGGTCCCAGACCCAATAAAATGTTTTCCTTGGCTTTTGGAAAAGGGTTGTTATACCCTGGTAGCACATCTTGTCACGGAACTGAACTCCTGATGGAGTCTTAAAATCCATTACAGTATCAACGATCATCGAATCAGTCATCAAAGATGTGTAAACGTGGGTGAGAGAGTCATAGTGGTATAATTTGGATGCCGTTGCACCTACATAAAGTTTCCCCTCATACATCTGACTGTATTCATAATATTCAATAGAATACCTGCTCATTTGCCTGCTATTATACCACAGGTACAGCATCTTCGACCCCGGTGAAAGTGGCACAAAGATTGAATCATCCTCCATTTCATCAAATGAACGGGTGATCACCGGCAATCCATTATAGTAGGTCTGACCAGTTGCTACCCCTGAATCGATGATTCCTGACAAAACAAGAAACAGCACAACAAAAAGCGTACAGTGAGCGATGAGCGTTTTCATAGCGATACCTCCATTGACTGAATTTCTGCTCTCACCTCAAAAATAAGAATGATCTGCTCAGTGAAAAGTATTCAGTGAAAGCTACCTGAAAATACACATCCATAAAATAAAAGTCAAATCCCCGCTTCCTGCTGCCCCTTTCCCCATAACATCTGGGGCGTCCATCCATTGATTAACGCCCCGGAATTCATCACATGCTCTGTACGGATGTTACCGTAACAATCCTCTGCCTGATGGTCTGCGGCTGGTATCCATCGTAAACATCTCAGTTAGGGAGAGCAGCCTCTCCGTCAACCGGTTCAGATCTTCCGCTGCACGGGCAATATGCTGCACACCACCGTTGATCTGTGTGGTCACCTGGGATATTCCATCGATACTTCTGCTGATCGTCTCAGCAGCTGTGGTCTGCTCCTGATTCGATGAAGCAACCTGACTGATTTCACTCTTCACACCCTGGATACTCTCACTGATTGAGCCAAGTATCTCCGACACCCGGTTCGTAAGCGTAATCCCGCTCTTAACTGTGACAGTGGTATCAGCCATGGACTGGTCTGCAAGTCGTGATTCCTGCTGGATAACCCGGATAATCTCAGAAATCTCTTTTGTTGCCTTCGTCGTTCGTTCTGCAAGTTTCCTTACCTCATCAGCCACCACGGCAAATCCTCTTCCCTGCTCACCAGCCCGTGCTGCCTCAATAGCAGCATTCAGCGCCAGAAGATTCGTCTGATCAGCAATATCATTGATCACCTGCGTTATATCGCCGATCTGCTCTGACTTGCTTGCAAGTGATGCTACAATCTTTCCTGCATGCTCAGTTGCCTGTACAATTTTCTCCATCCCTTCTTTGGATGCCTCCGTTGTGCTGACGCCTTCAACAGAAAGCTTCGTCGAATTCTCCGCAGCCTGCACCGCACTGGATGCGTTTCTGTTGTTTTCACCAATCGTGCGGCTCATTTCCTCCACGGCACTGGCAATATCGGATGTCTTTTCAGAATGTTCCAGAGATGAATGTGCAATCTCTTCCGTGCTGCTGCTGATCTCTGCTGCTGAACTCGCCGTGGTGGAAACCGCTTCACTGATTCTGTGGATCAGTTCACGGATATTCTCAACAGACCGGTTGAAACCCTGAAACAGTTTTCCGATTGCGTCATCACGTTCTGCTTTCAATGAAACAGTCAGATCACCCCCCGCAAATGACTCCATCTTGTCCAGAATAGAATTCACACTCCTGGTCAGATACGCTTCATACTCAGCCTTTTCCTTTGCGGCGGCTTCAAGATTCAGTTTATCCCGCTTCACTACATCATACATCTGGTTCATTGACTCCACCATATGAATCAGCGCGTCAGACAACACTTTTGTTTCATCACGCGTATCCAACGCCAGACTGACATTAAAATCACCTGAAGCAATCTGTTTGGCAGCACCGGTAAGTTGGTCAAGGGGTTTTACAATTTTTTTAATCAGCCTGGAAGCCAGATTAAGGAAGAACGCAAGCAGAATACCACTTAGTACAACATTGATGATGAGCGATTTCCAAAGCTCAGCCGAGATATCGCCGATCTTCAGATCTGAACCAATTACAATCTTGTTTCCACCGGGTGTAGTATAAGGCATAAATACAGATCTCAGATTCCCCCACTGATCAGTGTATTCAGCAAAGGTGCTTTTCCCAGTCTGATATGCTTCCAGAATCTCTTCCGGGGCATCCTCGTATTCATCGTAGGCATCGCTGTAGCTTTCATCCTTCAGCTCTTCATCAGTCGCATTAGATGCTATAAAGATCACCTTGCCATCCTTGATGATCATGGCATACAGATACTCAATCTTCATCTGTTTAGCAAGCGCAGAAAGTAATTCACGGTGTCTGCCTGTATCTCCTTCCGGCAGCTGCTCAGCACCCAGCAGCCGGTCATATTCACTTCCGCCCAAAGAGTAAATCGTAGCAACGGCGCCTGATACCAAACGGTTATCAATATCCTGGTACAGCAGCGCCCGCTCTGACAAATATGATTTCAGCGTAAGTACAATAGTCAGCGCGATGCCTATACTAAACAATATGGTAAGCAGCTTCTTACCGATCAGGAAATTGCGGTACTTTTCTTTCAAGGTCATGTTGATTCCTATCATTAAAAATCAAATAAAAGGTAATGAACCCCGATGTGGTGTTGTCTGCTCCTGTAATGTAAGCCTGGAGATATGTGAGCAATGGAAATCGAATTATTATCGGAAAATCCGGCAGAAAGTTTAGACGTTAATCTGTTATTTAACTGAAAAAAAGTGCAGTTAAATCATTTTTCACCCCCTGCCACACGTTGCCAATGCTGTGCCGATTTCATATGTTCTTCTGCTCAATGCAATGTTTTCAGAGGGAAATACATGAATTATTTCGTAGTTTACCACTGCTATTCAAAATGAGCTCTGAAGATTATGAAATCGCTGATCATCCTCTGCTGTCTTTTGTCGGCAGGTAACCTTCTCTTCCCCCAGTTCCTCCCGATTCGCGGTGCGGATGTATCATTCCTCAAACAGATTGAGGATAATAATGGCGTGTTCAAGGAGAGCGGTACCCCGAAGGATGCCCTGCATATCTTCAATGATCATAATGTAAACCTCATTCGCCTGCGGCTGTGGCACTCCCCCGCTGATGGGTATTCAGGACTCGAAAAAACAATTGCCCTCGCCCAACGTGCTAAAAATCTCGGGATTGACTGGCTCCTCGATTTCCATTACTCCGATACCTGGGCAGACCCGGGTCAGCAAACCAAACCCGCAGCGTGGGCAGGACTCTCAACTGCTGCCC
>JAEXTR010000348.1 GCA_023406915.1 Bacteroidota bacterium | reverse complement strand
GTATTATAGAAAAACAAGCGTATGACCAGATGCATCAGAACAGACGCCTCCCATTTCACATCAAGCTGAACTGATAACCAATTCATGAGATCAGATATAAAAAAAACCGCCTTGCAAGGGCGGTTTTTTTATACTCATTGCGCAAGACTGCTTACGCTATGGGTGTAATCAGGATGTTGATTAAGCGGGTTCCGGCTTTCATCAAAAAGTCCGTCGAACCTTTTCCCACCCATGAATGAACGCTTGTAGTTCGGAGCATCGAGCGATTGTACTACCACTCCATACTTCGTACTCGCATGAGCGAATAATCCATGACCGAGATAAAGCCCCACGTGACCGGGTCGGACCCTTCTCCGGGAGTCAAAGAACACTAAGTCACCAAACTGAAGTTCATCACGCTTGAGTATTCCGGAATCCCCCTGCTTAAACTGATCACGCGCAGAGCGGTTCAGTTGTATGTTCAGGGCATTCGAAAACACCGTGAGAGTGAATGCTGAGCAATCAATACCTTTACGGGTATTACCGCCGTATCGGTACGGTACTCCTTCCAGTTTAATGATTTCCATCAGAACCCGTTCTTCACGGGTCAGACGGTTTGATGAAGAACTCATTTCCAGATAAGTACCGAGTGATGCTGTGCTGCTGACATCTGTGTCTTCAGATTCAAACTCAGCATCGTATTCTTCATCAGTGGTGCACATTTCGCCAGTTTCTTCTGAGGCGGCAAAGCGTTGATATGCCTCAGTTTTCTTCTTGGTCTCAGGGTTGATAACGGACTGGTATCCCTGGTACCTAAGCTGGCTCATTGCCATTGTTTCTCCGCATCCGCTTAACCAAAATATCCATCCTAATGCTAGTGTAAGGACGAATATTTTGTGCATTTGCCTCCGTTTCTAACCGAGGTATGACCTCAGGTTTTTGCTGCGGGATGCGTGACGCAGGCGGCGGATAGCTTTTTCTTTAATCTGCCGTACGCGTTCACGGGTTAAGTTAAAACGCTCACCTATCTCTTCGAGAGTCAGTGAGTGCTCTTTATTAAGTCCAAAATACAACCTGATCACTTCCGCCTCTCTTTCAGTAAGAGTGGAAAGCGCCCGCTCAATTTCCATTTTTAAAGACTCGGAAATGAGGGTGAAATCAGGTGTGGGATTCTGATCATTCTGCAGAACATCAAGTAAGCGGTTGTCTTCACCCTGAGCAAACGGTGCATCCATTGACACATGTCTGCCAGAAATTTTCAGAGTATCAGCTACCTCATTGACGTCCATATCAAGTTCATTCGCGAGCTCAGAAGCACTTGGCTCCCTTTCAAAGGTCTGCTCGAGATTGCTATAAGCTTTGCCTATTTTATTGAGCGCTCCAACACGATTTAGTGGGAGGCGGACAATTCTTGATTGCTCTGCAAGAGCCTGAAGAATCGACTGTCTGATCCACCACACTGCGTAAGAGATGAACTTGAATCCTCTGGTTTCGTCAAAGCGTTTTGCTGCCTTGATCAAACCGAGGTTGCCTTCATTAATAAGATCACCAAGAGATAACCCCTGGTTCTGATATTGTTTTGCAACACTGACCACAAACCGAAGATTTGCTTTGGTCAGTTGTTCCAGTGCATACTGGCTGCCTTTTTTAATCTCAATAGCTAACTGAATCTCCTGTTCAGGAGTCAACAGGTCCACTTTACCAATTTCTTGAAGGTATTTATCAAGAGACTGGCTTTCTCTATTCGTGTACTGTTTGGTAATCCTCACGAATGTTCCTCGCAGATTAATTTTTAATGTTCAGCATACAGCGAGTCCACAATAGCTACTATGGATGCATCAACAGGTGCCAAATCCACCGGCAATGGTATCACTGCCTCGCTTGCTGTAATATATAGTACTATTTCACCGGGACCCGCACCAACGGTATCTACTGCAAAAAAGGGGTCGCCTACAGGATTATGATCAGTATCCAGGGGAACGACACAGAGAAATCTGAATCCGTGTACGGCTTCATATTTCTTGGTTGCCCATACGTTTCCGATCACTTTTCCTAAAAACATGTTTAAAATCTATAATTTTATAGCTTGCAAAAGTAAAGAATTAAAAGCAGTATTTCAATCCAGAAATACGGATACTTTTAAACGGTTGATGCAGCAGCATCATAGTCTTTTACGGTAATATCCAGTTTATCTACAATCGCCATGATCACTGCATCTATGGGCTTATTCTTGGTAAATGAGGTCTGGCGTGCAGAGCTTCCCGTTGCAACCAGCACGACTTCACCCTCGCCGGCACCAACACTGTCAACGGCTACAACAAATCCGGACTTATCTTTCAGATCCAGATCAATCTGGCGGACAATAAGGAACTTGGCACCAACAAGGTTTTCATCCTTTTTCGTGCTCCATACGGTTCCTATTACACGACCTAAAATCACAATTACCTCATTATTAGACAGTTAATTTAAGGTTTAGATGTGGCAGAATCAAACTCTGTTCCTGTAAAAATTTTCACACTAAACTTTCAGGAAGCTTTTTCCGAAGAGCTGATTTTCAAGCTTGAAAAAATCAGCAGCAGTTTTACCCACATCAGCGAATGTATCACGGGTTCCCAATGATTCCCCTGTGTACCTCCTGGTATAATACAGCAATGGTACATATTCCCTCGTGTGATCAGTGCCCGGGGTAGTTGGATCATTTCCGTGATCTGCTGTGATCACAAGGTGATCTGTTTCATCCATCGCGTTAACGATCTCTGCCAGTCGCTGATCAAAGTATTCCAGTGCCCCGGCAAATCCCATAGGATCATTCCGGTGACCATAATACACATCAAAATCTACAAGATTTACGAAGATTAAGGAATTATTCTGACTATGCAGGTTTTCCACAAGGGCGTCACATCCTGCACTGTTTGACTTGGTATTAGCCTTTACTTCTATTCCACGGTGATTGAAGAGGTCATTTATCTTCCCTATAGCAACTGTCCGGATTCCTGCGTTGCTGCACAAATCCAGTATCGTTTTATCATGAGGATCTAGAGAGTAATCTTTCCTGTTCACCGTTCTGGTAAAATTACCGGGTTCTCCTATAAACGGACGGGCAATAACCCTGCCCACCATAAGTGGACTTACCAGGAGTTCTTCACGGGTAATACGGCAAATTTCATACAACTGCGGTAGCGGGATCACTTCCTCATGGGCTGCAATCTGAAACACTGAATCTGCTGATGTGTACACGATGGGAAAACCGGTTCGTACATGCTCCTCACCAAGCTCTTTGATGATCTCTGTACCAGAGGCTGCCTTGTTCCCCAGATACCCTTTCATTCCCGTTAACTCCATAAACCGTTGCATCATCGCTTCCGGGAAACCATCATAGAAATAGGAGAAGTCATATGCAACCTGAAGTCCTCCGAGCTCCCAATGCCCTGTTGTTGAGTCCTTTCCCTTAGAAGCCTCTTTCAGTTTGCCATAAGAGGCAACAGGATCCGGATGTGGTGGCACCCCTTGTATAGGGGCTATATTGCCTAATCCAAAGTTTTGTAAGTTCGGCAGGGATAACCCACCATGCACTTTGGCAATATTCCCCAGAGTAAATGCACCGGAATCTCCATAATCAGCCGCATCAGGAAGTTCTCCGATGCCGACTCCGTCCAGAACTAAAATGATAAAATTATTGATAATCTACCTCAATGATGTGCGGTAACCTTGTTGCCGCCATTCTGCTTCACGCTCGCCAATACCATTTCCGCAGTCTGGATCAGTTCGGGGATTTTATTCTTTCCGTCACATCCCACCAGCCCTATTGAAACTGAAAACGTTGACTGAGAACCAGTGATTTTAATTACGGTTCTTGGCACACTCTGACGAATTCTTTCTGCAAGTAAGAAGCTGTCCTGAACATTCATTCCAAACAGGAATACACCAATCTGGCGAACACTCATCCTGCCGATCGTAGCTCTACTATCGGTCTCTCTCTGTACGATCTTAGCAATTTCAAGCATAACAGTCTCGGCGTCCGACGCATTGAAAAGTGATGCTTCGTCGTGAAAATCATCCAGTTCAATCAGCATCAAAGATGAACCAAGACGGTAAATGGTTGCCCGTTCATGTTCTTTAGTGACCTGAGCCAGGAAGAAATTGTTCTTCAGGAAATTTGTTCTGAAATCCAGCATGATGTACCGCTCGTACAACTCCATCCTGGAATAGTTATAAATGATAAATGAGAAGAGCATTGAGATACTCTTGATAAATTCAAGGTCTGCCTTGGAATAGGGATCGGGTTTTAATGTTTCAAACGTGAGCAAACCGAATATCCCATCCGAGAAAAACATCGGCACAACCAGAAACCCGCCTGAATCTGTGATCGTTTCTTTATTGCTGAAGCGCTTAAACTGCTCTGATTCCATTGAAGGACGATAAATAAATTCACCTTTGGTCAGTGCCTTTTCCACCAGGGAGCCACGGTCAATTTTTGCACCCTCTTCAATGTAGGAAACTGTTGTCCCCCCTTTTACAATCATTACACGCCACTGTTTTTCAATATTACTTGCGCTGCAATATGTGAAGAAGTCCCAGTGAAGCATAGTAGATACTATGTCTGCAATCTCGTCGATAACTTTGTCAAGTTTATCTAGTTTATCGATACGCCCCACTACGTTTAAAATACCTGTAAGCCGTGATGCTGAAATCTGCTCATCAACCTGACCCGTAAAAAGTGTAATCAGCATATTAATCAGTCTGGCATATCTGCCCAGTAAATATGTAGTC
>JAEXTR010000343.1 GCA_023406915.1 Bacteroidota bacterium | reverse complement strand
CTGTACGTACGTCCTTAAGTTCTGACAAATTATACTGATAGGCACTGTCAATGTTATCCCGGAGCGCATTTGAGAAGAGAGTCTCATCACTAAGTTTAGGGTCTTCCAGCACAAGGTCCAGCATTGTGTTAACGAGAGACCCCCGCATCATATTAATGTTTGGCTGGGGTACTTCGAATTTATTCATGAGATATATGACTGGAAGCGGCAATGTTGACATTTCAAAACAATTGGCGATATCACTGGCATCGATCAGATAATCAGGCTCGAGGATAAAATATGATGCTGTGGTGGCACTGATGGTAATAGTCTCAGAATAGCGTATCTGGCAATCTGTAAGATGGAATACGGGAAATGACTTAAAAAAATCGATCTGAAGTGATTCAGGCAAGATATCGCTATCGTGATAGTATTTGTGAGCCGGCAAAACAAGGAATGTATCTCTATCGCTATTCAGTGATTCGACTTCGATCCGGAACTTCAACCCTTTATTGCCGGAATCATCTGTGTGCAGGATGGGAGGTGTAAGGATAATGCCGCGGATCAGCTCTGAAGAATCGTGCTGCTGCTGCGATGCAAGCTGATTAAAGTATAATTCAGAAAGATTGATTTTATTCTGAATAAATTCAATGATGTACTCTTTCAGGTTTGTATCAAATTTCTCTTGTGTGATTGAGTGAATGAATGACACCAGGACTTTACAGCACAGATTAAAATAATATGGTGTTATGGAAAAGCCAGTCTGGTGAACGGCATCATTTGCGAGTTTTCTGAGGGAGGTGAGTTCTCTTTTGATGATACCCCTTACCTGATTTGTCTCAAAATAGTAGGTCATTTTTTCGCTGAGAGTAGAAACGGTATCAGGCGCATCTTTTGTAAGTTCTGAGAAAACCTGCTCTGCAATGGTGCGCAGTTTTTTCAGCTTATCCTCTGGCAGTGTTGAGCTGTCGCTGAGTAAAAAGTAGATTTTAGCGTAATATTCCTTGGCATTCAACGTGGATCGGCTCCTAATCAGGGTAAAAGAATAACGTAATATACGATTTCGTAGCAGTTCGAAGGTTCTTTCTTTTTAAGTCTTTTTTTCGTAAAATTTTACATCACAATTCTGAGGTTCTCCATGCTATCAAAAACATCACTCAAAGTAATTCTATTTTCCTCTGCAGCTGTTATCGGCATCGCAGTACTGGTATATTTTCTGTTTGCAAAGGGCAGGGTACCTGAATACGCTACCATCATACCAGAGAAAACCGCATTCGTCGCCAGGTTTGACTACTTTAAAATGTCCGGGAAGGTTGACTTTGCAACAGTAAAGGAAATGGGCTTCTATAAGGATATGAAGAAGCAAATGCAGGAGCAGGATCCTAAATCGTATCAATTATACATGGAAATTGAGAAGGATATAGCTGTAACAGGTATTAATGTTACCCAACCGCTATTGGCGTTTGCCTATAAAGGTGATGCGGGTGGGGTATTCTGCATCGCTGCCAGCGTGGATAATAAGGATAATTTGAGAAAGTTTTCAGAAAAAGCAGGCAGTAAAGTAGGTGAGCAGGATGGTATTTTCTTTATTGATGAACAAGAGGTCATGGTATGGAATGATGCAACCGTGCTGTACGTTAAAACTGAAGATGGACTGACTGCAACAGCAAAAGGTGAAGGTATCAGTATACTGAACGGGGGAAAAGGAAGGAAACTGACAGAGGCAAATGATGATTTTGCGTCGTTTTTATCGAATTCTGGAGATATAGACCTCTGGCTGGATTATGCCTCAATGCCTGAACTCCTGGAGCAGGGTATGATGACCCAGGCTGCAATCCTACCTATAAATATATTTGCCATCCAGGGCACAATGCATGCTCATTTGAATTTTGAGGAGGGGAAGATTACTGCATCATCAAAGATCAAGCTGGATGAAAATAGCCAATATCTGAATGATGACATGGACAAGAAGATTTTGGATTATGTACCTGGTAAGAATGCTCTTTTGGCACTAGGTGGATCAGTAAATATGGACAAAATCCTGTCAGACTCAACAATTAAACCTCAATTGCCAATGGTTGCAGACCAGTTTGGTCTTACTGAAGATGAGGTCAAAAAACTGCTGCAAGGTGATATGGCGTTAAGTGTGTACAAAATGGCAGTTGATACCACTGCGCAGAACGCTGTACCATTGCCGGGTATTGCATTAGTCCTAAAATCCGCTGCCCCTGATGCTGTTCATAAGATGCTGAATGGTTTGATTGATCAGTCAGGTGGGGCAATCAGCAAAGAAAAAGATTACTATAAGGTTGCAATTCCCTTTATCAGCACGATGTATCTGAAACAGATGGGTGATTACTTTGTTCTAACGAATGATACACGGTATTTGAATCTGACGGAAGCACCAGAAAAGTCTGGAGAGGTCGGAGACCAATTACGCACCCTTGCTGGAAAAGGCAGTGCGTTTGGTGCAGTCTATTTTGAGCAGTTAAGGACTTTCTTAAAGGAAAGTCAGTTGACTGACGATCTGGATAAATCATTGGGTCTGATGAATCAGGCGTACTTTACCGGAAACCTGACTGGTGGTGAGGGCGTACTCCTGTTTAACAACAGCAAGGAAAATGGGTTAATGGGTATGTTCAGACTTCTTGAGGAAAGCTATCAGGAACAGCAGGCAGGAAATTAAAGGAAGCTAAAGAATCTGCTTGCGCAGAGAATGTTTTTTTTATAATTTCACTTCACATTTATGAAACACGCGGGGAGTCACGCTCCCCGCTGCTCGCAGTGTTTCATGCCAACCTTTCATCGTGTTGAATAATCCGAAAGGATATTCACGAGGTGTGTATGCAAAAACAAGCTTCAGCCCCGTCATCGGTTTGTTATAACCATTCTGAAGCTGACTCTTTGTCAGCAGTTTCTTTCTATTCTATACAGAAAGTATTTCTCAGTCATCCGGCAATGGTACTTGTAACTGATGCAGATAAGAAGTGCCTGTGGTGGAATCAGGCAGCCGATTGTATCCTGGGGGCTATACCTCCTTCCAGGGATGTATATTTGCATGATGTCATGTTCGGTGCGGGTGATGTTCGCAGGCAAGCGGATGAAGAGAAGGGAGGCAGAGAAGTCCTTTTTATGGGTACTGAGGGCGGTTTGGTTCTGACTGAGGCGATTACCTCAGATGTTATGATTACAGAGTATGGGGCATGCACACTGATCATTGCCACAAATAAATCCCGGGAGCGAACACGAAACACAAGGCGTGAGATCACATGTATGCAGACGGAGGAATTTGAGACAATTGTCAGCCTGTCGCCGGTTACAGCGTTTCGGTTCTCGGTTCAGAAAGAACTTTATCCCACGTATATCTCTGACAGCATTAAGCAATTCGGATACACCCCCCGCGATTTTTATACAGGCAGAAGGTGCTTTTGGAGTGTTTTGCACCACGAAGATATTAGCTTCGTAAAAATTGCCCTGAAGGAATCACTGAAAAAAATGGTAAACAATCTGACGTTGAATTTCAGGATACTGACAGCAATGGGGCAAATCAGAAATATTGAGGGTTTTTTTCATCTTCGTGATTATCATACTTCCTCTCTACGTGAGTTTCAGTGCGTTATGATAGATATCACCGGAATGGACTCAGGTTCGGAAACAGTCTGTTTTGCAGAGAATAGTTTGCCGGGGAAATTTCCCATTACACTGTTGGAGTGAGGCTCTCGCTGCTTTCCAAATGCCAACCATATCACACAGATATATCGAACTTTTCCTGTATTTTGCCTTAGATTTAACTGATTTTCACACATGATAGATGTCGGAGTCACTATGATTACTGATTTTCAACCTCTTCTGGATATAGCCATTGAAGAAGTCAAGCTCGGGCTGCATGAAGGTGGGATACCAATTGGTGCAGCTGTATTTACGAATGATGGTACCTTGCTGGGCAGGGGACATAACCGGCGCGTGCAGGAGGATGATGCATCTATTCACGCTGAGACTGATGCCTTCCGCAAGGCAGGCAGGCAGAAAAGCTACAGAGATAAAATCATGGTTACGACTCTGGCACCATGCTGGTATTGTTCGGGACTGATTTATCAGTTCAAAATTGGTACTGTGGTAGTTGGTGAGTCAGATAACTTTGACGGAGGAATCAATTGGCTGCGTGAGCAGGGTGTTCGGGTAATAGAGATGCAATCAGCAGAATGCAAGGCGTTGCTTGCTGATTTTATCCAAAAGAATCCTGAATTATGGAACGAAGATATAGGAGAGGAATAGAAAATGATAAAGAATAGAATGGGTTTGGTGGCTGGTTTGGTTTTGGTTTTTGCTACTCTCATACCGGCTCAGCAGTATGATAAAGGAGTATTTAAAACGTATAAAAATCAGTTCTGGGATTCAATTGCTACCGTGCTGGATGCAAAGAATGATCTGGTACCTGAGCGTTTGACCTTTAAGGTTGACTTTTCAAATACCGATGCTCCAAAAACGAACAGTGAATTTAAGGTGCTAAAACACACACCTCCTATAAATCAGGGTAGAACCAGTACATGTTGGGATTTTGCAACTACCTCATTTCTGGAATCAGAGATTCTGCGCACAACTGGTAAAGAGTTAAAACTCTCTGAAATGTTCACCGCTTACTGGGAGTTTGTGGAGAAGGCAAGAAGTTATATTGTAACAAGGGGTAAGACAATTTTCCCGGAAGGAAGTCAGGCGGATGCTGTGACTGAACTATGGGTGAAATATGGAATAGTGCCGGAATCCGTGTATGACGGGAAGAACGGGAAAGCTGTGTACGATCATGAGAAAATGTATGATGAAATGAAGCAGTATCTCAGTTATTTAAAGACATCAGGTGACTGGAACCCGGATAATGGTATTAAGACAATTCGTGCAATTCTGGACCATTACATGGGTGTTCCACCTGTTGAGTTTGCATACGAAGGGAAAACGATTACCCCGAAACAGTTTCTGAACGATTATATCCCCCTGAAGTTGGATGACTACGTGATGTGCATTTCTGTGCTGAATCAGCCATTCCATGAATATTCACTCTATGATGTGCCTGATAACTGGCGAAGAAGTAAAGACTACTTCAACCTCCCGGTTGAGGACTTCATGAAGATTATTAATGCATCATTGGAAAAAGGGGTTAGTGTGACCATTGGCGGAGATGTTTCTGAGCCTGGAATAGACGGTCCAGCAGGGTTAGCAATTGTGCCGACGTTTGATATTGCTGCCAATTCGATCAACGATGATGCAAGGTATTTTCGGTTTCTGAATAAAACTACGACTGATGATCATCTGGTCCATATCATCGGATCGGTAAACAGGAATGGTGTGGTGTGGTATCTGATCAAGGATTCCGGATCGGGAGTTTTCAACTCAACCCACCCAGGATATTTTTATTTCCGTAGTGATTATGTAAAACTGAAAATGCTGTTGCTCATGGCTCACAAGGATGTTGTCAGCTCTGTAATTCCACAATTCAAAAACAAATAGCGCATAATTAATCTTTGATTGATTATATTAAAAGCGTATTTCTTGATGCTCTCGGATCAGTTTCCGGAAAGGAATTGGTCTCGAGAGCATTGAGTTTTCAGGGAGACTCTCTGTCTGTTACAGACCGTACCGGCGAAACATCTGTATTGACTCTTTGTGATTTTCGTGAGATCAAAACCGTCGCGGTAGGTAAGGCAGCTGGTTCGATGGCTGAGGGTTTGGATAATGCCATTGGGTCAAAGATCGATGAAGGATTGGTGATAACCAAACATGGATTTGGTGAAGTACATCATCCTTACAAAACGATTTTCGCAGCCCATCCGGTACCTGATGAAAGCAGTTTGTCTGCCTATGAAGAGTTGGAATCTCTTGTAACTGGGATCAATGAAGAAGGTCTCCTATTCTTGTTGCTATCTGGTGGTGCATCATCATTGATGTGTTCACCTGCCGGAGGTGTGCCTTTTTCTGAGAAAAGAGAGATGATCAGAAGATTGCTTCTTACTGGGGCGTCAATCAATGAACTGAATAAGGTTCGCAGGCATCTTTCAAGAGGTAAAGGCGGAAATTTGTTGCGAAAGTTTTCCGGAAAAAGAGTGGTGGCTATCGCGCTATCAGATGTTTTGGGTGATGCACACGAGGATATTGCCTCAGGACCAGTCAGCCCTGATCCTACAACGTTCTTTGATGCGATGAAAGTCCTGGAGACATACAAAATAGATATGAAGTATTATCCGGGAATTCGAACCTATTGGGATCTGGGAATGGATGGATGTGTGCCAGAAACAGTGAAACCCGATGACCCATTATTGAATAAGCAACAATACTACATACTGGCGAACAACAGAGATTTCGTGACGGCATTAGAAAACAGACTGAAACAGAAGTTTAATCCCGTGCATAGTTACACTTCTCCGATGACAGGAGAAGCTACTGTGGCCGCCATCCATTTTTCGAATGAGATGAGAGCACATAAGCAAGAGAGTGAGGAGTACGCATTGATTGCGGGTGGTGAGACGACAGTGACGGTGCGAGGAAACGGAAAGGGAGGCAGAAACACAGAGCTTTGTCTGGCGATGGCGAGACAATTGTTCGGATTGCCTGGTTTTGGTGTTTTGTGTGCGGCTTCTGACGGTAACGATGGTATCACCGACGCTGCAGGTGCATGGTTCAATACGGACACGCTTTCTAAAGTCACTACTATCGACGAGATTGACCACTACCTACACAATAATGACAGTTACACATTTTTTGAGAAACACGACTGCCTGATAAAAACGGGAATCACAAATACTAACCTCAATGATGTGGTTGTGGGGTGGGGGGAATCTGAGTTTCAAGTTTAAAAAAATTTTATATCCCATAACTACTGACACACTGACAAAATCTTGGTAATTATTGCTTTATCATTGTCATAACGTAATTCTGATATACATATAATTAAGGCTTACCGAAGTGGTAAGAATACGAAAATTAGAATATTGACTCGATGGTAATCTATGGTTACAAAATATGTCTGTGAAGGAGTAGGTAAAGACTTTTAGTGTTGATTATCAAAAAACTCCAAATGGCAGGAACAATTCACAATACTCTGTTAAGCTCAATTGGATGAACAATATTTTTTGGTCATCTCTATCAAACATTTACAAATCAGTATCTCAATTCCTTTTAATACTGATAGTAAGTCGTTTTATCGAACCAGCTGGTTTTGGGGCATTCAGTATTGCATTACTAAGCATCCAGTTACTGGATATGATTGGGGATTTTGGATTGTTTTCTGCAGTATTTTATAAACAGGAGCTTTCACCCGAAGAGCATTCAGCCGTATTTTGGTTCAATTTAATAATCGGAGCAGGACTCTTTGTAGTTGCGTTTATTGGGGCAGGACTTCTTGGTGAGTTTTACGGAAGTTATTCATTGTCTATTGTGATTAAGGCACTTGCAGTTAATTTACTCTTCTCAGGGTATGGTAGGTATGCCAAAACACTGTTACAGAAAGAGTTGGAATTCAGGGTGATTGCCCTCCTAGAGATATTTGCGGCAACTACTTCACTTGTGTTGGCAATTATTGCTGTCTACTCAAGAACGGGTATTTATAGTCTTGTAATCTCAAGCACAGTCTTCACATTTATAAGTCACTTTGGTTTTGTTTTCGTTCTTCGAAAGTCACATCAGATCACGAGTAGGTTTAAGACCCAGCATTTATCTCCTCATTTGAAAATCGGCTTTTATCAATTTGGTGGCCGCCTTTTGGATTTCCTATCAGAGCAAGTCGACACACTATTAATTGGAAAATTTATTGGTATGGCTGATCTGGGGAGTTATACGTTGATGAAAACCCTCGTACTGAAACTGAGCGGGATAGTTAACAGTGGATTGTATTTTCCATTGGCAGCAAAGCTATCAAAAACAAAGGAAAATCTTGGCATGGTAGCATCTGTGATGAAGTCATCAAGACTCATCATTATTCTGAATATTGTGGCTTTTCTTCCACTAATTCTATTCCCGAAAGATATGATAACAATAGTGTATGGATCACAGTATACAGGTTCTGCATTCGTACTAAGAATATTGGCTTATATAATGGTTGTTATGGCACTTGGGATTCCTATTGCAGCGCTTCAGGTAGCTAAAGGCAGAACAGACTTAGGTTTTCTTTGGACGGTCTTTCGCCTGGTAATAGTATCCTTTGTTACAGTGTATGTATTGAGTATATCCATCGATACTTTTATCATCACTTTGCTCTTACTTTCTCTATTGCTGAATTACCTTTATCTACGATTTGTTGCACGTAAACTTGTACCACTATCCTTATTCAAATATTATCGAATGTTATTACAGGAGATTTCTATACCTATAAGTCTTCTCATCGCTATACATATTGTAGAGTACTATCATGGGATGATTCCTGTTTATTATGGTGCTGCAATCCTTGTTATTATTTTAATACTGACTCAAATGGTTTTGCATTATAAAAATGAGATTATCACCCTAAAAAATGACATTTTATCAAGAGATAATTTTATAAAATGAAAATAGTACACCTGCGGTTTAATCTCAATAGTGGTGGGGCAGAGAATTTAGTAGTTGATCTCATCAATGGTCAATCAGTCAATAATACAGTATCTTTAATTGTTATTGATAATGACTATGATCAAGATTTGCTAAACGACCTGCAACCGGGTGTGAACGTACACCTACTGAAAAGAACCTCAGGATCAAAAAATTTACTCCCATTTATCAAATTGAATTTCATTCTTAATTACCTTAAGCCGGATATTATCCATTGCCATGATACAACAATTATACGTTTCTTACCTCTAGTTCAAAAGAGACGAACAGTTCTAACAATTCATGGCTTTAATGAATGCAATGATTTAATAACAAAATACGGTTCAGTTGTGGCTGTTTCGCACAGTCTAATGCAAGAAGTAAAAAAGTCTGGCGTCAAAAATTGTAGAGTTATTCTGAACGGAATTGATTTTAGTAAAGTTGTGAAGTCACCTTGCGAAAAAAAGAGCGAAATAAATAAAGTCGTCCAAGTCGGAAGGCTTGATCATGTGAAAAAGGGTCAGGATATTCTTCTCAGAGCTATTAAGGTTCTTGAAAAGAGGTATGGGCTATTGATTTCAGTTGATTTTATAGGTGTTGGTAAATCGTTACAGTATTTAAATGAATTAAGTAGTGAGTTAAGCATTGCCGAAAGAGTAACATTCTTAGGTCTCCATAGAAGAAACGATATTTATAAGAAGCTCTATAAGTATGACATACTAGTTCAACCATCACGTGATGAAGCTTTCGGCTTAAGTGCAATTGAAGGTGTAGCCGCATCAATACCCGTGATCACTTCGGATGTCCCAGCGTTGAAAGAAATAGGTGAGCCATTAGGTTCATGGATTTCATTTGATTCTGGAAATGAACATGCTCTTGCAGAAAAAATGTATGTACTTCATACTGAAATTGCAAAGCATTACCAGTACCAGGATGATCGTCTGAAGAAAGCTGAGGTGCTATACTCGATTGATCGGATGGTGAAAGAGTATGAGTTCTTATATTCTTCAATGCTCAATAGTTGAGTTAAATACAGGCAGTATAGATGACCATAATTCATAAAGTGGCTTATAAGTGAATAAAAAAGTTATAGTTCATTTTACCAAAGACCTGACAGGCCGCTCAGATGGTATATTTAATACAATAAGAGCAATTATTGACGAGACAAATGATGGTACTTTTCATCATATTATTCTATACGAAGAGGAATCAGAGGTTTCAGTTGCTATCGAGAAGAATGGATACATCGGTAAACCTGTAAAAGGGATGCGAAAAAAAGTACCACTGAAGGCAATTCTAAATTATATGAATGTCATAAGAAGTAGTAACGCAGATGTTGTCCATACACATGCTCTGAAACCACTTCTTATAAGTCTGATTACCAATGTATTTCTCAAAAAGAAGCTAATATTTCACTTCCATGGTCAACTAATAAAATCTGAGTATTATGCGTCTTCCTGGCAGATGGTATTAAGAGCATTACTAATATTGCTCCTTAAGCTTAATAAGATTACTGCAATTGCTCCTTCAGATCCCAATAAAATCTATCTGCAGTCCGAAATGCCATACTTTTCTGACGTTGTTGTTGGAAGTCCTGGTGCAGAAAGTATTCATCAGGATAGTTCAAATGATAATGATGATGAGATATACTCAAGAATACAAAGAATGAAGGATGATGGGGTTGTTGTTCTTTGTTTCACAGGAAGGATCTTACCACAAAAACGAGTCGATCGATGTCTTGAAATGTATAAGAGCGTTAGAAAATCTTCAAGTACCATCTTGTTAGTCATTGGTGAGGGGGAGTATCTGAATTATTACAAGGAAGCATACTCAGAATATCAGGATGTATGGTTTTTAGGATACCGTCAGGATGTACGCAGAATATTTCAGTATATTGATGCTTTCATTTTAACCTCTGATTATGAGGGCTTCCCATTAGTGCTCTGGGAGGTAATGGCAGCTGGCAAACCGATAGTTGCAACAAAGGTCAGTGGAATTGAAGAGGTGCTTATGTCAAGTCAGGGGGGATTCGTCTTTAATAGAGACAATATTATGGAAGGAATTAACTACCTAAACATTCTTATATCGCAAGAGGATGTAAGGCTTAAAATGGGAAAAGAAGCCTACAATTACTTTGTTGAAAATAATCCACGTTTTAATTTTATCAAGATGATGAAAAAGCTCTATCTGTATGATAGATAAAACTCCGCAACAACGCAGAATCAGTGCACGGAGTTTCTCAGCTCTCAATATTATAAAAGAGCTCCTCATAAGAACTATACATCAATCAATTGCAGCGAAAGTTTTGCTATGAAAAGACTCGTTTTTCTTATATCGGTCGTTTTGGTTTACATGAATAACTATGCCCAGATAGACATAACACAGTATACTGATTCTGAAACGGGGTTGCGAATTGAATTTGTAGTTCCGCAGGTAAACATGAATATTACTCAGGGCACTGATGGATTGATACTTGATTATTTTGAGCACTACAATGAGGCAGAAGGTGGAAAGCCAGTTTTGCCACACAAGATAGTATTTATCGCGATTCCTCCTGGTTCCAAGGTTGCACCCAGAATTGAAATGTTGGAAGAAAAGCGATATTCGAACGTAATTATTAAAAATTCTCCAACACTGATTGATTTGGGAGACTCAACATTATATGAATATTCATCACTGATAAATACTGACTTATATGCTGATTTATCAATTGAGAAACCAAATATCGAAGTGCAGGGATATCACAGAATAAGAGAGTTTTATGTTGTTGCGCTAAAAATTACTACGCATAAGTATGATTGGAAAAAGAGAGAGCTAGTTGAGTTGTCACGAGGGGTATTAAAATTAGATTATGATTCACCTTTCTTGGGTGGCTCAACGCCGTCAGATGCCAAAGAAAAGTTTAGCTATGATGGAATTATCCTTAACTGGCGCGAAGCGGAAAAGTTCAGAACCACTTTTACTTCAGCGGACTCAACAGGAGATTGGATTGATTATTCTAAAGATTATCTGAAAATTGGGATCGCACAGGATGGCGTTTATAGAATTTATGGGCAAGATTTGTCTGGATATGGAATTGACATTGGCAGCATAAACCCAAGTTCGATTCGATTCATGCATCAGGGCAAAGAGAAGCCTCTTCACTTTCAGGGTAATCAAGATGCTGTGCTTGATCCAAATGAATACTTTGAGTTTTTTGCTCAACAAAATTATGGATCTTCGAACTATAGGGATATTGTGCCCAAAGGGTCAGACTACTTAAATTATTATGATTTGTACTCAGATACATCATTTGCCTGGATTACCTGGGGCGGTGAAAATGGGAAACGGGTTTTTTATAAGAGTGTTTTTAACACCTCATTGCAGGATACGGTAAAGAGTCATTTAGCCAAGGTTCATTTAGAGCGGGATCAGCGATTATGGTACTATGATGCAACTGCTGCAACAACTCAGTTACCAATGTGGCAGGAGCACAAGGTTTGGACGTGGATTGCTTTTGGTAAAAATGGTAGTGCATCTGCATCCTTTTTGGTTGATTCACCAGTCCCCGGTACATCTGCAAAGTTCATAGCAAGGGGGATAAGTAATGCTGCGGATGTTTATACTAACTCACATTTGATGGGTATAAGTGTAAATGGTTCTGCGGTGCTCGATTCCATTAAATTTGATTACCGTCAGACTGTGAATCTTGAAACCACACAGCAGTCATCAATTTTAATCAATGGTACCAATTCAGTAAAGATACATGGTCTTCCGACAAATGCGAATTTTTATCAGGTGTTGCTTGACTGGGTTGATGTTGATTACTACCGATTCAATCAAATGGTAAATGACTCGATCCGAATTACGATTCCAGATTCGGTGTCAGCAGCTGAAAGGGTAGTTGCGGTATATAATGTTTCAAACTCCCCCTATACTATTTATAAAGTAACCGACGGATATAAGAAAATCTCCGCATCAAATATTTCTCAGGGAGTGCTGACATTTACTGATACATTAAAAGGGAATGATGTCTATTATATAGTTGGTGACAATCGAATTATAAAACCTACTTTAATACAATCGAAAAGATTTGCTAATATCAGGAGCAACCCAGTTGGAAGTGATTACATCGCCATCACGAGTAAGAGTTTCCCTTCAGTTGCGACTGACTATATCCAGTTTATTAAGTCCAGGTATAATGTCAGAACCAGTGTTGTGTACATAGAAGATATCATTGATGAGTTTGGGTATGGTCAACCTTCTGCAATCAACACTAAGGATTTCATCAGATATGCCTTCTCTAATTGGACTTCACCAAAACCTTCATATGTTGTTTTTGTGGGTGATGCCACTTATGATTACAAATCACAATGGTCACCTGTACCGGCACAGAAGAAACAAAATCATGTTTTTACGTATGGGCACCCTGTAAGTGATCCATGGTTTGTTGTCTTTGAAGATCTGAGCCCAGTCTTTCCTCAATTGTATGTAGGAAGAATACCGGTTAATTCCGATGCAGAAGTATTGAGATACAAGCAAAAGCATGAGACATATATAACCCGACCAAGGGACTTTTGGAATAAAACAGCATTGTTTTTTAGTGGCGGTGATGTGAACAATACCGGAGAGCTTCAACAGATTTTTAATGCTAATCAATCAGTAATGACAGATGTGCATTTGGCGAAGCCCCTGGGTGGAAGGGCACAGCATTTTTACAAAACTGTTAATCCATTAACAAATTTTGGTCCCTTCTCTCTTGCTGTTGTAAATAATGCAATTCAAGAAGGGGGAGTGTATATTTCATATGTTGGACATAGTGGTACTCAAACATGGGATAATGGAGTTAACTCAGTATCCTATTTAAAGAACAAGTTTAATAACCGACACCCACTTATTTCGGATTTTGGTTGCTCAACGGGCAAGTTTGCAGAACCGGATATTGATGCTTTTGGTGAGTTATTTGTAAGAGATCTCACAGATGGTCAAGCCATAGCTTATCTTGGAAATACGAGCTGGGGGTATCTTTCAACATCACTTCGCATGCCCAGATTGTTTTATAGTAAATTGATCAAGGACTCTGTAATTGAAGTGGGGAAAGCTCATTATGAGGCAAAGATTCAAAACTTTCAGGAAAGTGGCATCAATGATGTAAATAGAGTTCTATTGTACTGTAATTTGTTGTTTGGTGATCCAATCGTGCAGTTAGGATTGCCTCAGAAAGCGAATTATTTAATTACAGAATCAGATATTTATCTCCCGGAAACGGATATTAATGAGAGTTATGATTCAGTACTATTTAAAGTTGTAATAAAAAACAGTGGTAGTACACCAGTTCAAGACTCACTCACGCTGAAAACTGAGTTTCGAAATAAGGGGGTTGTGTTCGCGACCGATTATATAAAAATCGCTTCGCCACCTCTTGAGGACACCTTGCGATTGCAGGTTCCGGCAAAAGGGTATCCTGGACAGAATGAACTGAGAATTGTAATAGACCCGGATAATCTTGTAGATGAGTATTCAAAAAGTGATAATCAAACTGCAATAACCTATACGGTATACTCAATTAGCACAAGAAATTTGCTTCAGGATTCGTATTACTCGACACTTATAAATGATGTTACAGTACTTAATCCTACATCTCTTCTGCCAAACGCTATTCAGAAAATGCGATATCGTCTTGACACTACCGCTGTTTTCTCGAATAGTACAGAAACCGTCATTAGCTACGATTCGTTGGCAACGAGGATATCTTTCCCATCTGGTAGTCTTAATAAGAGACTATGGCTGCAAACAAAACCAGACATTCCATCAGTGGAATGGTCAGAGTCTGTGTCCTTTCTTAATAAGTCTGTGCCATATACGTGGTATGCCGATGTGCCTTCGAATGCTGCAAAAGGTTATGGAAGCACTAATATTGGATATGATTCCTCATTGTCGCTATGGAGTTTATCGGATAGAGCCCGCAAATTGAATCTGGTTTCAGCAGGCTGGTACGAAGGCTCATTTGTCTCTTTACTCATTGATAACAGAGAGACATTACCCAATACATACTTTTGGGGTATGGCAGCGGCTGTTTTAGACACGGTAACTCTTGAACCCACTTCAATCCGGTACTTCCTCTATCCAGCATCGACAGCTGGACCAGCATTAAATAGTTTTATAGATTCTCTTCCAAACGGCACTGTGGTTGCATTTGCCATTTGTGATGATGGTGCGCAGTCAGTTCTTGGTTTCGTATCTGGAACCATTGCAAGAAAAGCGTTAGAAAAGATGGGTAGCTTGTATGCTGATTCAATCAAGTACCGTGAATCCTGGTGTATGCTAGGTAAAAAGGGTGCCCCAATGGGTTCAGTTCCAGAAAAACGAAACATATTTTTTTCAGGTCCAGCAACAGTAGAAAAGATAATAACTATACCCGCCGATTCCGGCCACATAGAATTCCCCAGAATCGGGCCGGCATCACGTTGGGGAGAAATGGCGATAAAACGTCAGTTACCCGCAGGCACAAAACTGATCACCGATGTGTATGGTATTAAGAATGATGGAAGTGAGGCATTGCTGCTGAAGCATACTTCAGCTGATACTGCACTCTCGTTGACCTCAATTAATCCGACGCAATACCCATTCATCAGATTGCAGCCAAATTTCTATGCAAACAATCTCAAGCAGTCTCCAGTTCTTGCAGTGGCTGCTGTTGACTTTGACGGCTTACCTGAGTTAGCAATTAACTATCAGGTAATGTCACTCTCAAGGGACTCGGTTATGCAAGGTGAGACTGTGGATGTAATGTTTGATGTGTATAATGTCGGATTCTCTGTGGCAAAGCAGTTCCAGGTGGTGTTAGAAGGCGTTGACCCAAATAATGCCCGGACAACACTGGCTACTTATCAGGTTGATACATTAGGGAAGAACTCAAAGAAACGGTTTGCACATACCTATACAGCTGTGGGACAGCAAAATAAGATGACTTTTGTGGTAACAATCGATCCGCAAAATGCTGTTTCAGAGCTCTACGAAGATAATAATTCCTTCAGTAGAGAACTGAAGATCACACAAGACACTTCACGCCCTTCAGTATTCGTTACCTTTGATGATATTGATATCCTTGACGGTGATTTTGTTTCTTCGAAACCAACTATTGATGTCGTGTATAATGATCCGTCTGCACTAACAGCTGCTGATACAGGTCTTGTTCAGATATTCCTGAATAATACGCGTATTTATCACAATGATCCTTCGATAACTACTTCATTTAATACTGCCAATCCCAAAATAAAAGTGCAGTATAAACCAGAGTTAGAGGATGGTAAGTATCAATTAAAAGTGCAGTATACGAATCCATCGGGTTCATTTACTGATACATCTGGTGTTAAAAAGATATTTACGGTAGAATCTCAGTCATCTCTGACGTATGTCTATAATTATCCAAACCCGATGAAAGATGAGACATATTTCACGTTCAAACTAACCACCATTCCCAAAGAATTTTTCATCAAAATCTATACGATTGCCGGCAGACTCATCAGAGAAATCAGTATTCCAAAAACTGATCTGAGGCACGACTTTAACAGAATCTATTGGGATGGAAAAGACCAAGACGGTGACTCAATAGCAAACGGTGTTTATTTTGCCAGATTCATAATGAAGGCTGACGACAAGAATGAAATAGTTACTCAGAAGATAGCGGTGGTGAAATAGTTCTTTGAGTATCTCTGATTTCTCTGAACTGGATTTAATGGGTATCCCAGTAATCGATGCTGGATATCATGACATACTTTCTTTAATCGCTACAAGCCTTCAATCGGACACTCCGGTTTCTGTGCAATATATCAATAGTTATCTGTTGATGGAAGTGCAGAGAAATATACGCTTGAAACAAGTGATTCTGGATTCAGATGTCAGGTACGAAGATGGAATTGGAATGTACCTTGCATCAAAAATGCTTTATGGCAGACATGGTTTTCGTCACTTCATAAACGCCACAGACTTGAACTATAAGGTACTTGCCTTGTGTGAAGAACTGGGGTACTCAGTCTTTTTTTGGGGCGGAGACCCAAAGGCGATACAACTCTTGCCGGGAGTTTTATCAAAAAAATTCCCAAATCTTAGAGTAGCCGGATTCCTCGACCGGGACAATACCCCTTCCCCAGACATACTAACCCAAATTAATAAAAGTAATGCAAGTGTTCTCATGCTAGGGTTGGGGACGCCCACCCAGGAACTGATTAACCACCAATACAGATCATTAGTACATGCAAAGATCACTCTCACAGTGGGCAGCTTTTTTGAATTCCTCACAGATTTCAAGCCACGTGCCCCAATCTGGATGCAGCGGTTTGGGATTGAATGGTTACACCGGCTATGGATTGACCCGAAACGCCTATGGAAACGGTACCTGCTTGGTATTCCACACTTTTTTGTAAAAGTTATTGCATATAAGTACAGGACATAAATCGAAACGTTATGAACAAAATATTCCTCTCCCTTCTCCTTTTTACAAGTATTATTTCAGCCCAGGAGATTAAATTTTCAGGATATGGGGCTACTGGTTATATCCATTATAATCATGAAATCGTCGGAGAAAATAATCAAAAGACATATTTTGAAGGTAAATTTCAGGCTGACTACAAGGTTAGCAAATATATCGATGCACAACTGGATTTCAGGGGGAACTCAGCTGATAATTCGGTTAGGCTCAGAGAGTTCTCTGCAAAGTTTGAGTATTCCAAAGACTTTCAGGTCAGGGTTGGTATGCTTAAAAAACCATTCGGCTTTGAAAATCTTTATGATACAGAAGAATTGCCCATGGTTGATCATTCATATACCGCGGACAGGCTATCTGAACTTGGGTATTCAGGAAGAAGTGTCAGTCTGATGGTTTACAGAAAACATGATGAGGATGACCCGGAAGATATCCCGATGACATATTATGTGTCATTGTATAAGGATAATTCTCAATACTATGGTGGTATTGTAAGATATCAGTATCACTTTCCACTGCTCAATATTGGTTTCAGCTATGAACGTATGCAAAGAAGTTATAATGGAGAAATTGGCTGCAATGGGTTTGCAGTAGATATTAGCAGATTTGGTGAACGTAGTCTCGTTGATCTTGAACTATCCTATGTACAGGACCCGATTGAGGGTTTACGAAGAAGGAAAATCGGTTTGGATGAAACTGTTTACTCGTTCGGTGGAAGATTGATCACATCTTATACATTTGAAATTAAAAAAATGGTAGTAAAGAGCCTGGAACCTGTTATAACGCTAGGAATTTTCCGGCCAGATGTTCAAATCCCAGGTGAACAGGTAATCCAGTCCATGATCGGGCTGAATATCTATTTTAATAAGGATGCCAGATTGATGTTAAACGCAGACCTTAGATTCTCAAAAAACCGTGCATCATCAGTATATTCATCTGATCTTTCATTCTATGTAGCTCAACTCATGGTAGCTTTCTGAATTTATGCATCAGTACCTGAAAAGTGTTATCACTGCTTTTCTGATTCTGTTTATCGTCGGTTGCGACCAGATCGAGGAGTATGATCCAACGAAACCAGGAGAAGAGGTCCCGCTGTTGCAAATCATTATTGAACCAGAGGAATACCAACAACTATTAGGCAACAAAACAATTGATGCACCAGTGACGGCTGAGTTTTATTATCAGGGCAGAAGGTTAGTTGGGCGTATCCGCTCATCCGGAGCAAGCTCACGATATACCATTCGGTGGAATTATCGGGTTGCCCTTCAAGGAGGTAGTAGTATTGAGGGGCTGAAAGAATTTAATCTGAACTCTCAGGCAGAGGATAATTCCATGCTGAAAACCTCTGTGGCTCAGCTTGTCTATAGTAAACTGGGATTCCCTGCATTCAAACAGAAGTATGTACGGATAAAAATAAACGAAGGTGCTGAGTTGTTATCGGTACTTGTCGAACCGATAAAGGAAGATTTCTTTGTACGAAAAGGGATTCATATACAGGAATTGTATCAGCTTGGGTTTAAGGGTAGGTTTTCACTCAAAGGGTCACCAAATATTTCAAACAATTTTGAAAAAAAGTATCCCGAGGATGACAATTTTGGTACCCTTGCTGATCTGTTGATGGCAGTGGATTCTGCCAACCCTATTCAGGCATATCAATCTCTGAGCAAAATCATTGATATTAATCAATATCTGCGATATCATGCTGCCACTGCCGCATTGAAGCTTCATGATAATTTTAATAACAACTTTTATCTCTATACAAGCATGTCAGATAATAAGTTTAATGTTATTCCCTGGGACTTCGACAGGTGGGATGATATATCTGCCGATGGTGATTACTATGGGAAAAATGAAATTATCGATGTCTTGAAACAGTGCCCAGAAGGAATTGCACTGTATCATAATTATATGGTACAGATCAGGGATAGTGTTTTGACTGAGCATGTTCTTTTTGCCGTAATAGATTCTTTATCTGGCCTGATAAGAGAACCTCACAAAAACGATCTATTCCTTGGCAAAAGTGGATTTGATCTTGACAGGGAAGCCACCAGGTTGAAGAAATTTTTAACTGACCGAAAAAAATACCTGCGATCAGTCAATCCCTGAAAAAGTTTAACTGTCTTTTTACAATTTTGTCATAATTTGATTGATCAGTAATTCCTTCAGTATTGAAAATCAGAACCCGTGACCTTTTGCCGATTCCCAGATACTCTTTAAGGTCTGCGTAAGATTTGTCCTTCGTCAACGCCATTAATCCCGCCAATCCTGCCGCACCTGATTCCACTGATTCAATAGCCGCATCGCTTTTTAATGGTGATGCAAATAATCTCATCGCATTAATTGTGTGTTCTTCTTTGAGTAACAACATTCCAGAGAAAACACTTTTGTAAATGGGGAATGCGAGTTTGGATATCGTACCGCAATTCAATCCTGCCATCATAGTTTTTTGAGACTTTTGAGTTTGAATGATTTTCCCTGAAAAAACCGCACTGAAGCAGCAATCAGACTCAAACGGTTCAACCGAAATGATCTGTGGTATTGAATTATTGCTTTCAGAATGAAGGTAAGATGCCACAGCTGCCCCCCATGTCCCATTGCCGCTTTGAATCAGTACCAAATCAAAACTATTCTTCCAACCCTTTATTTCTAATTCTTCCCTGATCTCTTCCATCATCGTTGTATATCCCTGCATAATGAGTTGCGGTATCAGTTCATAATTGTCGAACGCAGTATCCTGAACCAGTAATCCATTATTTTCAATGGAGTATTGAAAAGCTATTTCTACGGTAGTATCATAATCACCCTTCACAATGATCACTTCTGCCCCTTCAGACCTGATTGCCTCAATTCGCTGCTGTGTGGTCCCTATTGGCACCAGGATTACACATTTCTTTTGAATTTGACGTGCATACCAAGCCACTGCTCTTCCATGATTACCATCTGTTGCACTGCAAATAAGATCAAACTCGCTCCCCCCTTTATTACCAATAACGCTATGAATACCAAATGATGCCCCCAGGCACTTAAATGCCTTGAGGTGGAATCGTTTTGATTCGTCTTTTATAAAAATCTTATCAACTCCGATTGATGCAGCCAGTCCTGGTAACTCAACCAAAGGTGTTGGTTTGTAGCCTTTGATATTTTTGTGGAATCGAGGAGCAGAAAGATTTACATAACAAGAGGTTGTTTCAGTTGATAAATCGTCATAATTTCGAAGGTGATTAATAAAAAAAACCGGACTCGCATGAGACATAAGACAGATTCCATAGTTAAGCATGTATACAAAAATATCGAGAAATGAGAATACTACAAATTCATAATATGTACGCGCTCAGGGGTGGGGAGGAGACCGTCGTTGAGAATGAAAGAAAACTTTTATATGACAATGGGCATATTGTAGAACAATACTTACAAGACAATAGAGATATTGAGTCTTTTTCCATCCCCCAAAAAATCTCATTAGTTTCGAATGCGATTTGGTCCAGGCAGAGTTATAATGATTTAACGTCAAAAATTAAAACCTTTAAACCTGATATCTGTCACCTTCATCACTTTTACCCGCTGCTATCACCTAGTGTGGTCGATGCATGTACGGATCAGAATATTCCGTTGGTGATGACTCTTCACAGCTATCGGCTTATATGCACTAATTCAATGCTTTATCGTGATGGGGCGGTATGCACAGAGTGTGTTGGGCGTTCATTGTATCATTCGGTGAAACGAAAGTGTTATCGGGATTCATATTTCCATACTTTCCACCTGGCGCACACGATTGAGAAAGCGAGAAAACGGAATGTATGGGATAAGAGTATAAGCAGATTTATTGCTTTGACACATTTTGGTAAAAAGCTGTTTGTACAGGGTGGTTTACCCGAGGAAAAGATATTGGTAAAGCCAAACTTTTCGCATACACCCGATATTCGGATAACGCCCTCAAACGATAATTATCTGCTTTACTTTGGAAGACTAGACCCCCTGAAAGGTTTTGATTTGGTTATGAAGGCGGCGCAGGCACTGCCGGAGTATCATTTTGTTGTTGCCGGGGCGGGTCCATTGCAATCTGAGTTAGAGTCATTGCAAATATCAAATCTGAAATATCTGGGTGTACTGGAAAGAGATAAATTGGCTGAAACGGTTTTTAAAGCCGCTTTGGTATTATTCCCTTCGGTATTGTATGAAGGGATGGGAATGCCAATCCCTGAGTCCTTTGCTTATGCAAAGCCAATTCTGGCATCGAATATTGGGGTGATACCTGAACTAATACGGAATGGTGAAACCGGCATTCTCTTTCAGGTGGGGAGTCTCCATGACTTTATTGAAAAAATCCGATGGTCAATGAACCACCCCACAGAACTCCGGCAAATGGGTGAAACAGCATTTCAAGAATTCAAAGAAAAGTACTCACCTGAAGTTGCATATCAACAATTGATAAGCATCTATCAGGAGGCAATTGAGACCTACATCACACCAAAAAAGTAGTTTTTTGGCTCTCTTTACATTCACTTCAAGTTTTAGTATATTAAAACATATATGATTCTCTTTCCAAAGAAATATCTTTGGTTGCTTCTGTGCGGGTTTATGCTGATTGTTTCTTCCCGGGTGTATCCTCAGGCAACAGAAGTAACAATTCAGTTGAGGTGGTACCATCAGTTCCAGTTTGCGGGTTTTTATGCTGCTTTGGAGAGGGGATACTATCGTGATGAGGGGTTGCATGTTACTATAGTAGAGGGGAATAACACTACAAATCCGGTTGTTGATGTACTTACCGCAAAGGCTGACTTTAGTATCGGACTCTCTGAACTGGTTATGAACAGAATTAATGGGCAGCCAATTGTTCTGGTTGCTGCAATCATTCAGGAGTCACCTCTATCCTTAGCTGTCAGAGGTGATCGGGGTATTAATGATCTTCGGGACCTGATTGGGAAAAAGGTAATGCTGAATACACAGGATGCAGAGTTGATGTATATGTTCAGCAGGGAAAAGATTCCTCTGAACGCTTTTACTACCGTACCCCATTCCTTTCGTTTTGCTGACTTGCTCTCTGATTCTGTTGATGCTATTTCTTGCTATTCCACAAACGAACCATTTTATTTCCATAAGCATAATCTTCCGTATAAGCTTTTCAGACCTGTCAATTATGGGGCCTCTTTTTATGGAGACTGCCTTTTTACCTCCGAAGATTATGCCAGGAAGAATCCGGAGACGGTAGAAAAAGTCAAAAAAGCAACCATCAGGGGATGGGAATATGCACTCACTCACAAAGAGGAACTAATAGAGTTCATAAATTCTAAGTTCCCAGGCAGAAAATCAGTTGAACAGCTGTATTATGAAGCGAGTGTTATTACCAGACTGATTCAATCCGGGAATGGTACTGTTGGCGAAATTTCAATGGAACGTTGGGAAAGCATTGCATCATCATTTGCAGAACTAGGGATTGTACCCAAAACATATGATCTGACCGGTTTCGTTTTTGATCCTGAGGGCTATGCTCCCATTTCTTCTAATATGCTAAGAATTACGGTGATAAGTCTGCTGGTTGCAGTTGTTGCCGTTGGTTTTATTTTTTACCTCGTTCGAGTTAACCGGCGGCTTGCCCAGGAGGTTGAACAGAGAAAAGCTGCAGAACTGCAAGTCCGAGCCATGAAGGAACGTGTTGAATATATACTCCACGCGTTACCAACGCCAATTATCATCAAGAACCTCGAAGGAATTATTACCGATTGTAACGAAGCGATGGTTCGATTTATGGATGTTACCCACAATGAAATAATTGGCAGGACTCTTCTGGATATTTATGATGAGGATATGGCAAGGCTTCTTATGCAGAAGGAGAAGCGTCAGATTCAAACCCGGGCAATCGATAGCATGGATATTACTTTGCGCCTTCCTAACAACCAGCGACGGGAGGTTTACATTACAAAAGCGCCTCTCTTCAGCAAGGATGGTGAAGTCGAAAGTATTATTTCCATACTCGTTGATCTGACCAAACAGAAAGAAGCAGAAGCTGCTCTGCGTGCTGGTGAAGAAAAATTTAAAATGCTGGCGGAGAGTTCAGTAGATGGAATCCTGATTGCTGATAAGTACGGGAGAATAACATATTGGAATAAAGCATGTGAGGAAATCTTTGGGCTTCCGCGCAGGCGTGCCATTGAAATGACGATTCTTGATATTATAAAGATATATTTACCAAATAGGAACGGGAAATCAGCTCAGAGCTTTTTCGAACGCCATGAGTCAGAAATGCTGATTGATTTACTCAGGCCATTCTATAATAAGCTTTTAGAAGACAGAATAGTAATTTCCAGCAAGGAGTACTTCGTACAGTATGTAGTTTTTCCTATAAAAACTGAGACTGAATCCCTCATTTGTGCTATTATCAGGGAAATTACCGAACGTAAGCGGACAGAGAGAAAGCTGCAACAGCAGAATGCTGAACTTCGCGAGACAAATCTTGCAAAGGATAAGTTCTTCTCAATCATTGCACACGATCTTAAAAATCCTTTTCATGCAATCAATGGGATCGCAGAGGTTTTAATAGAAGATTACGCTTCCTTTAAGGACGCAGATAAGTTGAAATACCTTGAGAAGATAAAGGAGAGCGGAAAAGAAGCTTACATTCTGCTGGAAAATCTGTTGGAATGGTCGCGCTCTCAGACCGGAAGGATTGCTGTAAAGCTTGAATTATCAAATCTATATATTCTCACCAAAGATGTGTTGCTACAATTTGAGGCAGCACTCCTCTCAAAAAATCTGAAACTCTCGGTGTTTATGGAACGGGATATTGCGGCTATTGTTGATGAAAATATGTTTAAAACAGTGATGCGCAATCTTATATCCAATGCAATTAAATTTACAAACCCTGGTGGTTCAATTACCCTTACTTCATCCACAACAAGCAACGAGGTTGCTATATCAGTTACTGATTCCGGTATAGGTATGCCTCCGGAGGATATTGAGAAACTCTTCAGAATTGATCAGAATTATTCCAGACCAGGTACTAGCATGGAGAAGGGAACTGGGCTGGGACTATTGCTCGTAAAGGAGTTTGTAACCAAGATGGAGGGTGTCATCTCAGTTGAAAGCAAGCCAGGTGAAGGCAGTACATTTAGAGTTACCCTTCCATTATAATTTTTCCTTCTTAGATAACTTTTCCTCTTCTGATGCATCTTTATAGATGCAAGTATGTATTCATTATATGATCGGAACACTGTGCAGCAGCCAGTTCAAGAACAGAGCCTGTTCACTGAATTGTATCTCCGTTTTAAGAGACCGGTGTATCAGTACATCTTAAAAATGACAAATGACAAAATGCTATCTGAAGACATTCTGCAGGATGTCTTTATCGGATGTTATCAGTCCTTTAATAAGATCACTGATTCACGTGCGGCAGTATCCTATATCTTCAAGTCTGCACGGAATGCAGTGTATATGCACTTCAGGAGAAAACTAACGCATAGGGATTCCTATTCAGTGCAGGATATATCTGCTCTGGAACTGCCTGAAGCTGATACGCTGGAGTCTGTGTACGAAAGAAGCGAGGTTGCCCATCTGATTCAGAACTACCTACTCAAGATACCGGAGCAGCTACGTGAAGTATACTTATTGAAAGAATATTCGGGTCTTTCGTATCAAGAGATTTCAGTAGTAACTGGATTAGAGGTATCTCAGGTGAAAAGCGCACTGTTTCGTATCAGGCAAAAACTCATTCTGTATCTTGAAAAAATGGTGAAGTAATATGCTAACAGAAAATCAGCAATTATGCATTCAATCACTTCTTGATGGTGAGCTACAAATTGAGCAGGAAGCAGAGGTGTTTTTGCTCCTCGCCAATGACGAAGAGGCCCGGGCTTTATACAGAGCATTATCCGGATTAAAGCTCCTTGCGGACTATCAGGAAGATGAAACCGCTGATGATCATGTACTTACGCTGATTAAGGAAGAACAGAGAAAGAAGAAGCCATATGCAACAGTTGTGCAATGGATATCCGCTTCCGCAGCTGCTATCTTGCTGATTATGTCTTTGGTTTTGCTCTCTCAAAATATTCAGCAGGATAAAACCATCATGCATCAGAATAGTCAGATTTCTGAGCAGGATGAGAAGCTGGAGTTGTTGCAAATGAACTTTGGCTATCCGGTTGTTCCGGTTATTGATAGTTCAAGCTATAAAGTTGTTAAAACCGCAAAAATGTGAGGTAAGTGATGAAAAAAGTTTTCTATACCCTGTTTTTAAGTCTCCTGGTTCTTTTGTCGGCATTCACACCCGGTTGCAATGATAGTGACACATCTAAAACACTAAAACCGGATGAAGATGCTGTTTATATGCAGATTACAGACATCGAGAAAGAAGGTGTATTCGTTTCTGGTTTGGAGAAACTCAATGAAGCAGCTTTCCTGCAAAAGCTTCGTGAATTACCCGGTGAAACAAAGCAGCTGAACTACAGAGTTTTCATTAGTGAACAAGGTAAACTTGATTATGTGCGGTTGGTTGAAAAGGTGCAAGCAGATGAACGGGATAATCTCATGATGGAATCAGTCCTTAAGACCTCCACTTTCAAGAAAGTAGAGAGAGAAGGTAAGGGGATTAAGTATCAGTTTCCACTCCTCGTTGATATCAGCAGCGGGCTGGTAAAAAACAAAGACAATCAAAAGTATCATGTTCGGAACAAGGTTGCGTACTATACTGAGGCAGATGAAATGCCAATGCCGGTAGGTGGTATCGGTACCCTGGTTAAGAACGTTGTATATCCGCCAAACGCAAAGGCGCAGGGTTTGCAGGGTAAAGTACTGGTTGAAGCGTATATTGATGTAAATGGCAATGTAACACATTGCGAAGTCTTTCAGGGTGCTGGTGATGAACTGAATAAGGCTGCCATTGAAGCCGTTCGTAAAACACCTTTTACCTCTGGCATGAAGAATGGGAAAAAGGTAAATATGAAAATAGTTATCCCTATTCTCTTCAAGCTCCAATAGAAGAATTGCCTTGTGAAAGGGTATCAGTATCACTAATTTGCCGTGTCATTTTTTAACCAATTACGATACTGATGCCCTTTCTTGGTGAAATCTCCGCTCTGATTACAGCCGTCCTTTGGTCATTCACATCTATCTTCTTTTCCGAAGCAGCAAAGATTACTGGTTCGATGCAGTTAAACATTAATCGACTGCTGATTGCCGTCTTTTTGCTTTCCTCCACCATTTTTATTTTTGGACTTGCTCACCCTGTGTTACCAGAACAGGGTATCTATCTTGGATTGAGCGGACTCATTGGTCTGGTGATAGATGATGCGTTCTTATTCAAGTCTTATCTTCACATTGGGCCAAGAATGGCAATGCTTCTGATGGCGCTTTCCCCGGGTATGGCGCTTGTTCTGAGCTACATTTTCCTGCATGAGCAGTTGCCATTTATTGGTATCCTCGGCATTGTTATTACCATCGTCGGGATATCAGTTGTGGTTCTTGAAAAGCGGGTTCAGACGGAAGAAACATTCAAGGTGACACCATATGGATTGTTTCTAGGATTTATGGGTGCAGTTGGTCAGGCAGTGGGACTTATTCTTGCGAAACTGGCATTTAATATGGGTGAAGTCAATGGGTTTGTTGCCACCTTTATCAGGATTGTAGCATCAGTGATTGTATTCTTTCCGATGCTGCTGATATTGGGTAAGTACAAGAATCCTGTTAGACTGTACAGAAGTCATCCCAGGGCGCTCGCTTTTACCATTGGAGGGAGTATTGTCGGACCATTTCTGGGTATTACGTTCAGTCTGATAGCCGTATCTAATGCGCCGGTTGGTATTGCTTCAACTCTGATGTCTACCATGCCGATACTCATGATTCCGTTGATGAGGATTTTTTACAAGGAGAAAGTCACCATGAGGGGAGTAATAGGGACGGTCATCGCCATCGGAGGTATTGCCCTTCTCTTTGTACGATGACCGTTAAAAGTTACTTACCTGTTTTTCCCCAACTGTCTTTCAGGGTGACAGTACGGTTAAAGACAAGTTTGCCATCAGATGATGGTTTGGTATCAGCACAGAAGTAACCATGTCGTTCGAACTGTACTTTGTCTCCTGGATGAACTGAACCGAGTGCGGCCTCAAGATATACTTCTTCCAGAACGGTAAGTGATTCAGGGTTAATTAACTCAAGCCAGTTATCCTGAGTTCCGGGATTCTCCACCGTAAACAACCTGTCGTACAACCTAACTTCAGCCTTGACCGCATGATTTGCTGCAACCCAGTGTATGGTGCCCTTGACTTTTTTTGTACTGGTACCTGTACCACTTCTGGTATCGGGATCATACGTACAGCGGAGTTCGGAAATATTGCCCTGCTCATCCTTGATTACTTCCTCACATTTGATGATATAAGCATACCGTAATCTTACTTCAGTACCGGGCGCTAAACGATGATAACCCTTTACAGGTTCTTCCATAAAGTCAGTTTGCTCAATAAAAAGCTCTTTGCCAAAAACCACTTTTCTTGTCCCTGCTTCAGGATCTTCAGGATTGTTGATTGCATCAAGTTCTTCAGTCTGATCAGGATAATTTGTCAGCACAACCTTCAATGGTTTCAGTACAGCCATTCTCCGGAGTGCTTTTTTATTCAGATCATCGCGGATAGCGAACTCAAGCAATGAAATATCAGTCATTGCATCACGTTTGGCAACGCCAATTATTTCTGCAAAGTTACGGATAGCTTCCGGAGTGTAGCCCCTTCTTCTGTACCCACAAATGGTAGGCATTCGGGGATCATCCCACCCGTCTACATATCCTTCCTTCACCAGCTGTAAAAGCTTTCGTTTACTCATCACAGTATAGCTCAGGTTCAATCGCGCAAATTCAATCTGCTGAGGATGATAAATCTCCAATGCATCCAAATACCAGTCATAGAGAGGGCGATGATTTTCAAACTCGAGCGTACAAATTGAATGAGTGATACCCTCAAGTGAGTCTTCCAGACCATGTGCCCAGTCATAAGTAGGGTACAGGCACCAGTTATTACCCTGTCTGTGATGTTCAGCGTGCACGATTCTGTACATAATAGGGTCCCGGAGATTCATATTGGGTGAACCCATATCGATTTTTGCGCGTAATGTTTTCGAGCCATTTGGGAATTCTCCGCGCCTCATAGCTTCAAACAATTGTAGGTTTTCATCAACAGATCTGTTTCTGAAAGGGCTTTCCTTACCCGGCTCAGTAAGGGTTCCTCTGGTAGAACGAATCTCTTCTCCGCTCAGATCACACACATAGGCTTTCCCTTTTTTGATAAGATCAACAGCATACTGATACATCTGTTCAAAATAGTCTGAAGCATATAAAATCCTGTCTTCAAACTTTGCCCCCAGCCAGGTAACATCCTCGACAATTGAATCAACATATTCCTGTTCTTCTTTTTCAGGATTTGTATCATCAAAACGGAGATTAAACTTACCACCGTAATGCTCAGCAATACCGTAGTTCAGGCAGATAGACTTTGCATGTCCAATGTGGAGATACCCGTTCGGTTCAGGAGGGAATCGTGTATGTACCTTTCCGTTCCATTTATTGGATTTGAGGTCATCATCAATGATTTCATAGATGAAGTTTTTTGTTTTGCCAGATTCGTTTTGCGTGTTCTCGTTTGCCATAGTTGTTTCTGATAAGTTTAGATAAAATATTATTCATCTCTGTGAACAGTATCGGGTGAAAATGCAGGTGCACACACCGCAATGTATTCCGCACCTTCGGGATCAGGTGAACTATACTGCACCCATTCGCCTGCTTGGGTTAAAATACACTCGCCCGCTTTTACAATGATTGTCCCAGATTCAGTATTTACCTGCAAAGCGCCTTTCAACACAACTGTGTACTCATCAAATTCAGGGCGCTGACCTGGTTCCACCCAACCTCCGGGGCTTTGCATCTTCGCAATGCTCAGGGCCGATGTGCCTGAATTTACTCTTCCGAAGTACTCTTCAATAATTTTAGGTTTGTTGCCAGCAGCCTCAATAACTGAGGGCTTCATAATATGCACAGCCATTGTGTATATCCTTCTTCAAATAAAAGTCTACTTTAAAATAACCATTTTCAGCATCTGTGCAGAAGCAAGGTTTTCGACTTTTGCAAAATATACACCGCCTGATAAGAAGGCTCCCTGTGCATCGGTACCTTGCCATGAAACTACATGGGTCCCTGCCGAAAATGCCTTATCAACCACCTCTACTACCTCTTTGCCTAAAACATCATAAACCGTAATTCGGACGTTGGAGGTTTGGCGAACGCTGAAAGTAAAGTTTGTTTCAGCATTAAATGGGTTTGGGTAGTTCTGCATAATTACAAAATCTTTTTCCATCACTCCATCGTTATCAACAGATAGCGGTGTAGCTGCAATACCTGAGAGAGGAAGAATGCTTGTGCCGGCTGATGTAATGATTGTCAGAGAATCGGAGTACACGCCATCCTGGTTCGGTTTAAATGTTACCGCAATTTTCTGAGTTGTGCCAGCAGATATGGTAGGTGCTGTGAATGCAGGTGTGAAGGCATTTGTACCTGTCATGACACTATTAATCTGCAATGTTCCAGTACCACTGTTCACAACATAAATAAACTGGATGGAGGAATCGGCAGCAGCAGTTGTGTCGTAGTTCAATGCAGACGGGTAATTTGAGAATACTGGTGAGACGGGCCGTACATTAGTGGTAGAAAAGCTATAGATTCTGTCAATAAACTCAGAATGGTCAATATAGGGATTTCGTTTTTTCTGATAGGTGGCAACGCCAGTATTGCGATTCAATTCCTTTTGCAAAGGTGGAAAGTCGGTATTCCACTGTCTCAGGACATTTTCCTGGATAGTTGATAAGTATGAACCGTAATTGTTTGGATAGCGGGTGATAAAGTAGAGAACAGAACGGGCTGCCGTACCTTTATGAGCATCGCGGGGTTCATATACAGTCTGTCCAATACTGTTTTTACCAAGTTTGCTGCCGCCAACCTGCCAGGTGATTCCGGTAGTTACAATACCAAATGCATAATTGGATCTGCGATTGTTTGCATCGTCATCTGTCGGAAACAGATGATGAATGTCTGACCGCATGGGTTCAGACTGATTAAAAAATCCCTGTGGCCATGTATGTTCCGTATTAAATCCCTGGCTCTGGGCGCTTGTACGGGTTGCAGCTTTGACTTTTCTGCCTGTATAAACACATTCAATGGTGTCACCGGGTTGTTTATCGATGTTTTCGAACATACGGTCTCTTCCGGTATCATACCCGAGAGAGGTGTGGTTTATCACGAGCGCATTCAGTGCAGAACGTAATTCGGTATCGAATTTATTAAACGTCGTGGCATCGTAAGTATCCTGGAACTTCCCCGATCCGGTCAGATTGACTACTACCGCTGAAAGGGAATCACTGGTAACAGCGATTACCACCCCATTATACACAATATTGCTGGCAGGGGTGAAATATATTGCCACGCGTTGACTGTCTCCGACCGGGATAATGGCTGAGGAAATGTTCACAGAGTACACAGAAGCAGAAGTGGAAAATTTCACTTCTTTATCCGATGGGAAAAGGTTCTTTACAAAGATTACTGTACTGTCGGTGGTCTTTGTCTTAATTTGAGGGAATGTGACTGATTCTGTTGATGAATGTATCTGAGCGAGGAGTGAGAGCTGAACAAGGATCAGCAGAGTGATGCTTTTATAAACGAATTTCAATGAAGGATATCCTAAGTTTTTTAAACGAACATATAAAATAACAAATTTCAAGGTGACAGAAATGGAAAAAAGTAGTGTATAAGTAATTAACAATTGAGGTTTCTTGACTAAATAGCTTGGGTTAAAAATATTTCCTCTAAGAGATGTTCGAAAAGTGACATCTGTAGCGGAATATTCCTTTTTCAATCGGGGGAGGAGAATGATTCACGTACTTTTTATATGTTTTCTTCTATGAATTATAATCAGTGTTTTTATGGTACGATCTTTGTTGACAACATACAGGCTAATGAAAGTGTTTGATAATTTCCTATGAAACTTCTCAAATCCTGGATTAGATAAAATGAAGAGAGGAAATGGCTTTGATTGCTTTCATTTTGGCAGAAATAACATCATAAATGAATGACACTAGTTTCGGTCTTATGAGTAACACTAAGAATCGCGTTTTTAGATAGTGAGGGCAAGTCCCATTGTCACTCGATCGAATGAATTATTATTTGACAAAGTAAAATTGATATGAAATCAATAAAGATGAATCTGAAGAAAAAAATTCTTCTGGGATTTGTAGCTGTCTTGATCCTGATGCTTGCTATTGTTGTCTTAAGCTTTTACAGTTACAGTCTCATCACCGAACCTTTCAGGCGTTCACTTGTGCAAAACTATACGAGTATAGTTGCAGCTGACAATATGAGTAAGTCACTGGATAAGCAGCTATATGGATTGCTGGATTTGTTTTCAAATAAGCAAAGTCTGGGTTTTTCCATTCTCAAAGAAGCTCAGAACCAGTTTTTAGATGCATACAAGGAAGCACTTACAAGCGCATATACCACACGTGAACAAAAGCTGTTGGATGAGTTAAAGCACGATTATGATGCATATATTGACTATTTGTATCTGCGTCTTGACCAAGAGGAGGTAGCCAAAAACAATACAGTTTATAAGGAGCTTTATTTCAGAGAGATCATCGCACTCATCCAAAACCTCAAGCAGAAATGCTATGCAATTTTTGATGTAAATAATCATTTTATGGAGAATATCATCAGAGAAGTGGATGAGGCGATCAAAAGTGCTGTCCTGATGATAGGGCTACTTACTACAACAGGAATTTTTCTTTATTTTATTTTCGGCACCCGGTTCGCGACATACCTTTCAAAACCGGTGTATAACCTCATTGACTCTGTAAAGAGGATTGCAGAAGGACGATTTCAAGAAAGGGTTGAAATCATCGGTGAGGATGAAATAGCCCAGTTATCAGAAGAGTTCAATAAGATGGCGCAGAAACTCGAATCGTATGAAACCCTTAATATAAATAAATTATTGTATGAAAAGGAGAAGTTTGAGACAATCATCCAGAGTATGGATGAGCCAGTTATTCTGGTTGATGGCGAGGGGAGAATACTGACCTATAACGCAAAATTTTGTGAAGTTTTTCTGTTTGAGAATCCGCTCTACAATTTAGTACAAACCGTCATACCTTCATTAAAAGGATTGATGCAGGATAAGCCAATGCGGACATCAGATTCTCGATTTAACAAGATTGAAGTTCCGGATTCTTCAGGCGGAAAGAATTACTACAGAGTCGTAAAAGCTGAGGTGAGCATTCCGAATACACAGCTATCTGGATTTGTATTTCTTTTCAACAATATTACGCAATATGAGGAATTAGATCATCTTAAGTCAGAATTTATGGGCAGGGTGTCGCACGAATTAAAAACACCATTGACATCTATAGGGATGGCGCTCAGTATATTAGGTGATAAGACCTTTGGAGAAATGAGTGAAAGGCAGCTTGAGCTAATTGACACAATGAAGGAAGATTATACGAGGCTGAACAGACTTGTCAAAGAAATCCTGGACTTGTCAAAAATAGAATCCGGAAGTCTGAAGCTGAGCTTCGAAGCGGTTGAAATGAAACAACTGCTACTCACCCTCCAGAAAGCACATGCCTTACACTGTATGGAGAAGCGAATACCCCTATATATTAATATTGAGGAGGACCTTCAACCAGTTTCGGGAGATTATGAGTATTTATACAGGGCAGTTGACAATGTATTGTCAAATGCGATTAAGTTCACAGATTATGGTGCAATTACAATATCTGCAAGAAATGCCGGAGATTGTGTTACTGTAATAATATCTGATACGGGGGTTGGAATTCCAGATTCGCAACTCACTTCGATTTTCAATAAATTCGAACAGTTAAAGTCAAATGTTCCTGGCAGTGTTGGACTTGGTCTCTCAATTGCCAAAGAGATTATAGAGCTGCATCAAGGAACGCTAACCGTGCAGAGTAAGGTTGGCTCAGGCAGTTCGTTTACCTTTTCATTACGGGTGTACAGAGATGAAATTTCCTGAAATTTTAGTAGTTGATGACGAAAAAAATATCCTCAAAATGATTGGCTACGCCCTCGAAGCCGCTGGGTATACCTATGACTCTTACTTGTCTCCTACAGAAGCTCTTGAAGCGGCAGGAAAGAACCGTTACCGTCTTGCATTTATTGATCTTAAGATGGCACCGATAAACGGAATTGAGATCCTCAGAGAGATTAAAAAAATCAGCAGTGATACAACCGTGACTTTGATGACTGCGTTTTCATCAATTGAGACAGCAGTTGATGCCATGAGACAGGGAGCTTACAACTATATTACAAAGCCCTTTAATCATAAAGAGTTTCTGCATTATGTTGATAAAGCCCGGGAGTATCATCACTTAAACACAGAACTGAAAACACTCAGGGCACTTCTTCCAGAGATGTCAGAATCAACCCGAATAGTTGGAAAATCGAAAGCACTGATGGATTGCCTGAAAATTGCGGGTGAGGTTGCCAAGAGTGATTTCCCCGTACTTATAGAAGGAGAAAATGGAACAGGAAAAGAGTTGCTCGCCAGAATTATCCATACTACCAGTCCAAGAGTGTCCTCACGATTTATAGCAGTAAATTGTGCTGCTATACCGGAAAATCTTTTTGAAAGCGAGGTGTTTGGACACAAAAAAGGAGCGTTTACAGGAGCCGTGAAGGATAGAACGGGACGTTTTGAGCTTGCTGATGGCGGCACGTTATTTCTAGACGAAGTTGCAGAGCTTCCCCCTTATTTGCAGGTAAAGCTACTCAGGTTTCTTCAGTATGGTGAATTTGAAAGAGTCGGGGATAGCCAGCTCAGAAAAGTCAACGTAAGGATCATTGCCGCAACAAACAGGAATACACAGGAAGAAATGAGAACTGGAAATCTGCGGGAGGATTTTTATTATCGGCTCAGCGCAATGAAGTTTACTATCCCGGCACTGAGAGATCGAAGTGAAGACATACCTGAGTTAGTAGAATACCTACTCAGCAAGTATGCACCAGAGGTTGCCTTCACAATTGAAGAATCTCTTCTCTCCGTTCTACGATCATACTCATGGCCCGGAAATATCCGTGAGTTAGAGAATGTTGTGAAGCGATTGCTCATAATGAATAAAGATAATACGCTGAGAAGTGAAGATTTACCGCCTGAATTCTTCAGGGGTACGAAGCCTTCCACTACTCTTCAAAGTTTAGAAGAGCTGGAGCGGAATCATATATCTGTCGTGTTGAATTCTGCGCCCACATTAAAGGATGCCTGCCAGATATTGGGTATTTCTGAAGCAACTCTTTGGCGAAAAAGAAGATTATATAACCTTTGAGGGATTAGTACTTCCGTAATCAGCTTTCATTTTGAAATGTCAGGATTTCATTTTGAAATTCGGAAAAACGGCCCCATCACTCAATTCAACTCGAAGAAGCACAGAACTCATTATTTTTGAGACAAAAACGGGTTCTACGAACAATCCGGCTTTGTGGTATGGGAATTGCATAGCTCCAGTATTTCATTTTTCATTTACTGGAGTAGATTGTGAAAAACAGTTCATTTCTGAAAACATTCTTTTCTGGATTTGCTGGTATTGCAATTCCTGTCTTATTTGTTGTTTCATTTTTTGTGTACTACAATATTCTGGGTAATCCAGAGAATTTTCAGGGGGGAAATCCCGCTAACCATCCGCTTCCAAACAATTATCTTGGTATAGTCTATAAAGGCGGAATCATTGTGCCTATACTACTAACTCTGCTGCTTTCAGTAATAACCTTCACTATTGAACGCTTTATAACCATTTCAAAATCAAAAGGAAAGGGCAAGATTGCTGCCTTTGTTCGTGGCATATACAGCCATCTTTCCAAGCCTAAAGAGGATTTTGATGCTGCCATTGAAGCTTGTGATACACAGCGCGGTTCAGTTGCGAATGTTGTAAAGGCCGGCATACTCAAATACCGGGAGATGGCAGACAACGAACAGCTGAACAAAGACCAAAAGGTAGTAGCGATAAAACAAGAAATTGAGGAAGCTACCTCACTCGAGCTCCCGATGCTGGAACAGAATCTTGTAATTCTGGCAACTATCGCATCTATTGCCACACTCATGGGTTTATTGGGAACAGTTATTGGAATGATTAAGGCATTCGCCGCCCTTGCAACTGCTGGTGCACCAGATGCTGTAGCCCTTGCAAATGGAATTTCAGAAGCACTAGTGAATACAGCGCTTGGAATTGCA
>JAEXTR010000318.1 GCA_023406915.1 Bacteroidota bacterium | reverse complement strand
CCTGAATGAGGCACACTGCCGAATTTTCTGAGATCAAGATACCACTCAAAAGCTGAAACAGGAAGATTGTGTTCCTCAATCCTGGAAAGCAGGGTATCATAGTCATCTTCTCTCTGACTGCCGCCGATGATCTCACCATATCCTTCTGGTGCCAGTACGTCAACAGCGAGTGCAAGATTTTGGTTCTCCGGATCACGTTTCATATAGAAAGCTTTTACAGCTGCCGGGTACCGGTGTACCATGACGGGTCTGTCAAACTGACTGGAGATAATGGTCTCATCGGCTGCCCCAAGGTCATTTCCATATTCAAACGGTGAGCCGTTTGCCTTCAGGATTTCAACTGCTTCATCGTAGGTGATTCTGGGCAGGGGGCGCTGCACATTCTTTAATTTTGTGATATCACGTTCCAGCACCTTCAGTTCAGGTTCCATTTCGGTAATCACTGTCTGCACAATATATTCAAGAAATTCCTCTGCGAGGTCCATGTTATCATTCAGATCATTAAACGCAACTTCCGGTTCGATCATCCAAAACTCTGTCAAGTGTCTGCGGGTCTTCGACTTCTCTGCTCTGAACGTTGGACCAAAGGTATAGACTTTTCCGAGTGCCATGGCACCAGCTTCTGCGTAGAGCTGACCAGACTGGGTAAGATACGCCTTCCCAAGATCAAAGTAGGGAGTTTCAAAAAGGGTTGAGGTCCCCTCGCACGCTGCCGGTGTAAGAATCGGGGGATCAAAGAGCACAAAACCGCGTGCATCAAAGAAATCCCGGATCGCTTTTACGATACGGTGACGCACCTTCAGAATTGCAGCCTGTTTTGAAGAGCGGATCCAAAGGTGACGATGATCCATCAGGAATTCCACGCCATGCTCTTTGGGGGTAATTGGGTATTCTTTTGCTTCCTGGATCACATGAATCCCGGTTGCGTCTATTTCATAGCCACCCGGAGCGCGGGGCTCGGCCTTCACAACGCCAGTGACTTCCAGGGATGATTCCTGACTGATACTTTTTGTTAGTTCAAACACTTCAGGGGTTACATTACCTTTAAAATAGATACATTGTACATAGCCAGAACCGTCCCGAAGAATAAGAAAATTCAGTTTGCCGGATGACCGCTTGTTATACAGCCAACCGCTTACAGTGATTTCCTGACCAACTACAGTTCCGAGATCTTTGATCATTAACTTTTTCATAGTCCTTTTCGAAGCAAAAATAGATAGATTTTGCAAATATAGGGTTTTTCAGCCAATGAATGAAAAACAAAGATTTTCCTTCATCCGGATGGCTTTTATAACCAGAAAGGCTGAAATTTTAAACTAAGCCGAAATATTACAAAATACCGCTGATCCTACAAGGAGATATTATCCTTTTTATCCCCGTTTCCGCTGAATTGATGTAGAATTAAACAATCCGGGCAAACCCAAAAGTACCTGTATCCGGATAAATGAAAGGAAGCCGACACATTTTTTTTGTATATTTGCAGATTGATTATTTCGAAAATTATGGAACTCAGCGAACGCGAGAAGCTCATTCTCAGACATATTATCCGTCAGTTTATCGCAACTGCGGCACCCGTTGGGTCGAGGAATATCTCCAAATTTTTTGATATTGGCCTCTCCCCTGCTACGGTGAGGAATGTCATGGCAGACCTTGAGGATGCAGGGCTGATTGACCACCCGCATACATCCGCAGGCAGGGTACCAACAGACCGGGGTTACAGACTGTATGTTGACAGCCTGATGGATAAAGAGACGCTTCCGGATACAGCCAAGGTTACGATCGGTAAAAAGATCGAACAGAGCCTGGATGAGGGGGATGATCTGCTGAGTGTTGTTTCCTCGATACTTGGTGAGGTCTCTCAACAGCTTGCCTGGGTTGTGTTCCCCATGACCGAGACCGGCGTGCTTGAGCGACTACAGCTGGTACTACTGGACGGTAACCGTCTGCTCGTGATGCTTCACATTAAATCGGGAACCCTGAAAAGTATCAAATTTGAGGTGCAGTCATCTATTAAAGAATCCCAGGTGGTGCGGGCTGAACAACTCCTCAACGAACGGTTAGCCGGACTGAAGCTGCAGACAATCCGCGAAACTCTTCCTGACCGGGTGCGGGGTATCTCTGAGGGCATAGAACCGATTGTCGATATTTTCGTCGAATCAGCTGACAGAATCTTTTGTGAGTCTTCTTCATCTAAAAAAGTGGCTCTCAGCGGGGTAAAAAACCTGATTGCCCAGCCAGAGTTTGAGACTCCTGCAAAAGTGCAGAATATCATCGATTTTATCGAGAACAAAAGACTGATCGTTTCCGTTGTTGAAGAAGCGATGCAGCACCAGATGGATGATATCAATATCGCGATTGGTCAGGAAATCAGGAACGTTAAGATGGAAGATTACAGTTTTGTTATTAAGGAATACCGTGCCGGTGATATTGTAGGCACACTGGGTATTCTTGGTCCGAAAAGAATGCAGTACGACAAGATCGTCTGTATTGTTGATTATATTTCTAAAGTTTTTTCAGGACTCCTGACCTCAAAACAATAATGTGATTTTTCAATTTTGAAGAAAGGAATGAATGAAACATGAGAAACCCTTCATATTCAAAGCCTAAACAAAAAGAAAGCGCAATGGATCATACAAAAGATACTACGAATCAAATGCCGATGGAAGAAAACGAGAACCTGAATCCTGAAGAAATCATTGAACCTGCAGGTGACTCTGCTGAACCCCAGGATGATATCGCCAAAGGTATATTTGAGGAAGAAATTCAGAACAGAGACCGCAGAATTGCTGAACTGGAAAGCAGCCTCCGGGATGCTGAGGATCGCCTCACCAGGAAAGTAGCAGAGTTTGAAAACTTCAGGCGGCGTACAGCACTTGAAAAAGAAAAACTCATGAAGTACGGATCAGAAAGCTTTATCCTTGATCTCTTGCCGGTAGTGGATGACCTGGAGCGCGCCATTGCTCACCTCTCCCCTGAAGACACTGGCGACTTTAGCAAAGGCGTGGTCATGATCTACGATAATATGATGAAAACACTCCAGAGATCAGGGATCACAAAGATTGAGGCTGTTGGTCAGCCATTCAATTTCGAGTTTCATTCTGCCGTTTCAAAGCAACCAAACAGTGAAGTGCCACCGGAAACCGTTCTTCAGGAGCTGGTAGCCGGCTATATGTATAATGACAAAGTGCTCAGACACAGCCAGGTCATTGTCAGCGATGAAGCTGAATAATCATTCCTGTTCCGTTGTTTTAAAGAGTATTTAATCAGTTAGAAAAGATAGTGTATGGAAAAAAGAGATTACTACGAAGTGTTGGGTGTGGCAAAAACTGCTTCGAAAGATGAGATAAAAAAGGCATACCGCAAGGTAGCGATGCAGTACCATCCGGATAGAAACCCGGATAATAAGGAGGCAGAAGAAAAGTTTAAGGAAGCAGCCGAAGCGTATGAAGTGCTGAGTGATGATGAAAAGCGTGCCCGGTATGACCAGTATGGTCACAGGGGCATCAGGGGTGGTCAGGATTTCCATGGCTATTCCAACATCAATGATATCTTCTCACAGTTCTCTGATATTTTTGGCGGCGGCGGCGGTGGATCCATTTTTGATGATTTCTTTGGCGGCGGTGGTAACAGAAGGGGCGGACGCAGACGCGGTAACGGTACACCTGGTGCTGACCTCCGTGTTAACCTGAAGCTGACACTCGAAGAAATCAGTTCCGGTGTTTCCAAAAAGATAAAACTGAAGCGGTATGTTCGCTGCACCACCTGTAGCGGATCAGGTTCCGAGGGTGGATCATCAAAAAAGCAATGCTCAGCTTGTAACGGCTCAGGTGAAATCAGGAATGTGCAGCGCTCAGTAATCGGACAGTTCGTCAATATTCAGCCGTGTACCAATTGTAACGGAGAAGGAACTGTTATTGAGAAGCCGTGTAATGCATGTAAAGGCGACGGACGGGTACAGCAGGAAGATACTATAAAGATTGATGTACCGGCAGGAGTCATGGACAACGCCTACATGACGATGCGTGGCGAAGGCCATGCGGGGTTGCGCGGTGGTCCGAATGGTGACCTGATTGTTGCGTTCCAGGAGCAGCAGCATGATTACTTTATTCGTGAAGGTGACAATGTAGTGTACGACCTCTGGGTGAGCTATCCCGAACTGGTCTTGGGCACCGAGGTTGAAGTCCCAACGCTGACCGGAAAGGCAAGGCTGAAGATTGATGCAGGTACCCAGCCAAATAAAATGCTGAGGATGCGCGAAAAGGGCATCAAACATTATAATCAGTATGGCTACGGTGATCAGCTGGTGAAAATTAATGTCATTCTTCCTGAAAAGATTAACAAACGTGAACGGGAGCTGCTTGAAGAGCTTGCTAAGCAGCCGAACGTCAAAGGTGGAGAGAAAAAGTCCTCCGGCGGATTCTTTAAACGCTTTAATCTGTGACGTGAGAAGTTAGCATGGGAAAGCTGCTCAACAAACTTCCTTTCACTTCAGCTGAGATGAAGGGATTGCTGTTTGCCGGGGTTATCTTTCTCGTCGGACTCATATTCCGTGCCGCTGCACCTGATGGCAGTGTTGTTCAGATAGCCGGCTCAAAAGAAGAAATGAAGGAGTTTTCCAGAATACAGGAGAAAAACTCCCGCAAAGAAACAGAAAAAATTGATCATTCTTCAATTGACAATCATCAGGATTTTTTTGATTTTACAGATTCAAATTCTGAAAGAAAACAGGATTTGGATTTGAAGGCGGAAACTGTGTTCCCGCTGGACCTGAACAGGGCTTCGAAAGAAGAGTTAATGCTGGTTCCAGGTATTGGCGAAAAGAAAGCCGATGCGATTCTTGCATTAAAAGAACAGATTGGCAGATTTTCATCAGTCGATCAGCTTGATCAGGTAAAGGGTATAGGTTCCAAAACCCTGGAAAAGATTCGAAAGTACTTTTTGATTCAATAGACACCGGACTCACCATTAGGAGGCATAATGTCCAAAAGAACAGATCCGTGGTATATCCACGTTGGTTTATATATCGTAATTGTTGGCTTAGTTGCTGTGCTGATCAACGTTGCTGTGATTGAGCCTAAAGATGTAGCTGAAACAGCACGCTACCAGAAGGCTGAAGCCAGACTCCGTATGGAGAACCTGCAGGAAGCCCTGAAACTGTTTGAAATGAAAAATGGAAAACTTACTGACAGTAAGGAAGAGATTCTTTCCTTCATTAATTCTGACAGAATGAAAGCCATTAAGGATTCATTGAAGAATGATGAACTGACTGGTGCATCCTACAAAGAGCCCGATCCATTTAAAAACCATAGTGATGGTACCTTCGTCCCTGATAGCATGTTTATGAATCCATACACCTATCAGCCATTTGTCCTGAAGGTTGTACCCATTTATCAGACTGACTCAGTTTTCGTCAATAACAAGTTCCGCAATATTGATTCAACCCTGAAGAGCACGAACTACTTCATCTTAAACCCTGCTACAGAAGAATTTATTGGTGATACCACAACCACAAATATTCTTACCAAGCATAAAGTGTCCTGGAAGTAATTCAGGTCAATGTCCGGCGCATCGGTAACACAGCATGCTCTCCGGCTCGTTGACACCTCAGTGAGCGGGTCTAAAATTCTTATCGAACGGGTCGAGGAACGAAAGTTCCCCGACCCGCTTTTTTTTACCCCCTCATCTGAAACGATATCTGATTCCCTTGAAACGGCATTCTTACACCTTTCATCGATCGCTGATTCAAACACCCAACCCATCTCCATCACCCTGCCGGTCTCAATGTTTCTGATGCAGCAACTCTACACCCCGCTTCAGCTGCTCCATTCTGAACGCCTGCATGAATTCAGATGGGAACTCAGCCTCCTCTATCCGGATGAGAATTTCGGGGAAATGATTCTCCAGTCATTCCCGCTTGAGAGCGGAGCTGAAAAGCATCCGCCAGAAACACTTCTTATCGGCATCCGGAAAGATGTCATGATGGCACTGATGCAGGTCACCGAAAGCAGGCAATTCCGTTTGCAATCCGTTGACCACCCTGCTATCGCACTGTATAAATACGCTGCCCAACGGTTCCGGCATCTCAATGGATATGCGCTCGCCGCATTTCTCGATTCAGGTTCCCTTACCGTGATTATCACCCACAAAGGCGCCCTCTCTGCAGCACAGGTCTTTCAATTGAAACCCCATGATCTGATTCTGAAGACCATTCTGGATTTCATTACAGCAACAGAACGGAAGTGGGGCAAAGAGATCAGCTTTGAAGAAGCTTATATCTCTGAGC
>JAEXTR010000279.1 GCA_023406915.1 Bacteroidota bacterium | reverse complement strand
GCCATGATCCCAAGACCATGAACCTCAGAATCACCAGGCCTGCTCTGGTTGAAGCCTTCCAGCGTCAGGGTAAGGATATCTACAGTTTTGGCAGACAGGAAATGCGCTCACTGGTATGTGCACAGTGCCATGTTGAGTATTATTTCAACAAGGAAACCAAGTATCTCATTTTCCCATGGGATAAAGGTTTCAGCGCTGATGATATGGAAGCCTATTTCGATGAAATTGATTTTTCTGACTGGACTCATAAACTCAGCAAGACTCCCATGATCAAGGCTCAGCATCCTGATTATGAACTGTTTATGACTGGTATCCATGCTAAACGCGGCGTTTCATGCGCTGACTGCCACATGCCTTACAAGAGTGAGGGTGGTGTGAAGTTTACTGATCACCACATTCAGAGCCCTCTGAGCAATATCGCAAATTCCTGTCAGGTTTGCCATCGTGAGGAAACAGACCGCCTGGTTCAGGATGTCTATGACCGTCAGGATAGAATCGAAGAGCTTCGCAGGATAGCTGAAAAAGGTCTTGCTGCTGCACATATTGAAGCCAAGGCTGCCTGGGATGCCGGTGCAACTGAAGCCGAAATGAAACCGATCCTGAAACTCATCCGCCATGCACAATGGAGATGGGACTGGGTAGCTGCAGCAAACGGTATGGGATTCCATGCACCAGTTGAGGCACTGAGAGTCCTCGGTACCTCAATTCAGAAGGCAGAAGAGGCGCGCCGTCAGATCAGCATCGTGCTCGTTAAGAGGGGTGCACAATACCCTGTTCCGTTGCCAGACCTTTCTACCAAGGATAAAGCGCAGAAGTACATTGGGCTCGATCCTCAGAAGCTGAAGGCAAATAAACAGGAATTTCTGAACACCACAGCTGTAAAGTGGGACGAAGCTGCAAAGAAGCGTCAGGGTACCCTGAAAAATTATTAAAAAAAATTAAAAAAATTTTTGCTTTGCGGGAACTCCGCTGCTTAACACGATGTTGTGCTTATGTGTGAGTGATGTGTTAAGCTCTTGAGCGGGTCCCAATCCCGTGCAAGTGCTTTTAGAAAGAGAAGTTGGCGCCCGCCTTCTTCTCTTTTTTTTATATTATCCTTATGAAATCTGAAAAACCTATAACGACTCTTCAGGATTTGCCTCTCTTTTCAGAACTTACTATTGAAGATCTGAGGGCAATTACGTCCTTCTCAAGTTTAAAAAAAATAGAAAAGGGTACACATCTTTTTTATGAGGGGGAGCCCTATTCTGGATTCTACATCGTGCTTAAAGGCTGCGTAAAGGTTTACAGGATTTCACCGCAAGGGAAGGAAGCCGTTATGCATCTGGTCTCTCCGTTCGACTCCTTTGCTGAGGTCCCACTTTTTGAATCGAAGAAGTGTTTCCCTGTAAATGCCCAGGCTCTTGAGTCTTCAATGGTGCTTCATATCCCGGTTGATGGATTTCTGGAGTTTTTAGGAAATCACCCGGCAGTTAGTCTGAAAATGATGGCTGGATTTGCAAAAAAACTCAGAATCCTGACAGACCGGCTGGAAAAACTTGCTATTAAAGAAGTCTCAGGCAGACTTGCGGCATATCTGATGAGTGAACTTCAATCCCAGGGGAAAGAAAACAGCATCATAATGGCTATAACGCTTTCAATCAGCAAGGCAACGCTTGCCGCATATCTTGGAACGATCACTGAGACTCTTTCCCGTACATTTCAAAAACTTGCCGCTGATGGAATAATCACTGTTAAAGGAAAGAAGATTATCATCCACAGGCTACAGGAACTTCAACAACTCGCCGGCGCGCTCTAAATCCATTCATTTCTGACTTAAGTCAAATTCTCCCCCGCACATACTCTGTAATTTAGGGTATGAAACAAATGAAAAAAATATTCCCGGTCATTAAGGCAAATTGCATAAACTGCGGTGCCTGTGTGCTGGAATGTGTTGTGAATGCAGTCAGTCAGCCGGTGGATAAAATCAGCGGCATCCACACTATCAACACTACCCTCTGCAACCAGTGCGAAGGGAAGTACTACTGCGTATCACTTTGCCCAATGAATGCAATTGTACTGGAGACAATATGAGCGGTTCAAACAAAGATTTTTATAACCAGACAGCAGAGCAGTATGATGCCATGATCAGCTACGATAAAGCTGTTCAGGCAAAAAAGAACGTTCTTGCTGGGTTTATTACTCCAGAAATGAAGGAGGCGGCTGATTTTGGATGCGGCACTGGTGTTGACTCCTTTGCACTTGCTGAACTGGGGCTTAGGGTTGATTCTTTTGACCAATCTGAATCAATGATTAGCATGGCGCGTCAGAGAATGATGTCGAACCATGAAATTACTTTTACCGTGACCGGACTGGAAGCGGTGCAGGCTGATGCTTTCTTTAAGAAGGATATCATCGTAAGCCTGGGTAATACCTGCGCAAACATACCTCCGCATCAGCTCCGTACAGTGTTTCAGCATTGTGCATCAATGATGAAACCGGGTGGAACACTTCTACTGCAAAATGTAAATATCACCAGAATGAAGCAGATAGATGAGCGGATCGTGAAAATCAGTTATGACGGGGGAAAGCAGTTTGTCAGATTCTATGATTACTGTAATGATGTGATCCGTTTTAACATACTCACCGTTGAAGGAACCCAGCATCAAATGATATCGACACTTGTGTATGAGTATACACAGAATGCCCTTGCCGTGATGCTTACCGAAACAGGTTTTCGGGACGTAAAAACCTATGGCAGTCTTAAAAAGGAACCTTTTGTACTGCACGAATCCAAAGACATTGTAATTGAAGCAACTAAATAAAGAAAGACGACTTATATGAGTGAATTTATCAATAATAAACGTGCCCGCATGGATGCCCTGAAAAGCCTCCTCCTGAAACTGAATAACAACGAAGATATTATTCATGTGAAGGCACAGATTGCTGCCGAACTGAAAAATGTACCTTACGAAGATGTGCTTGCAGTTGAACAGGAACTAATCGCTGAAGGAATGTCAAATGAGAAAATGCTCGAGCTGTGTGACCTCCACTCAAACGCACTCAGCGGTTTAATGCCTGGAATTACCAAACTGCTCCCGGATGGGCACCCGGTCATGGTCTTTCGGAAAGAGAACGTTGCGATCCGCAGGGAAGCAGAACAGATCCAGGCTGTTATTGACGCTGTTAAGGGAATGAACGATACGGATGATGCAGCAGAGATAATGGCAAAAATGCATGGTCACCTGAACCTGTTGATGGATATTGAAAAACACTATTCAAGAAAAGAGAACCTCCTCTTCCCGTATCTTGAAAAGTATCAGATCACCGGACCAAGCGTTGTTATGTGGGGTAAGGATGATCAGGTCAGGGCAAGACTGAAGGAATGCCAGCAAACCATTATGCCTTTGCGTTCCATGAAGGTAGCAACCTGCAAGCCAATCCTTGCAGCATCATTTGAGCCGCTGGTGAAACAGGTTATGGAGATGATCCAGAAGGAAGAAGAAATTCTTTTCCCCATGTCACTTGACACCCTTACTGAGATTGACTGGCATGAAATCTACAGGCAGACACCTGAAATTGGATACTGTATCATAGACGAAAAATCTGAGTGGAAACCTGAACTTTCCGGTGGTACAGAAGAAGTCAGGAAAAATGATGCTGATAAGTGGTTCCTCCCATCAGGGAACTTCCGTCTGAATGAACTTATCGCACTGTTTAACACATTGCCGGTTGACTTGACTTTTGTTGATGCGAATGACAATGTCAGATTCTTCTCAGAAAGTCCGGAACGCATTTTCCAGCGCAGCAGGGCGATCATCGGCAGGAAAGTGCAATACTGCCACCCTCCGCACAGCGTTCACATAGTTGAGCAGATTCTCAGTGACTTCAAATCAGGAAAACAAACTCAGGCTGCATTCTGGATCAACTTCCATGGTCAATTTATCCATATCGCATATTATGCTTTAAAGGCTGAAGATGGAAGCTATCTGGGTACGCTTGAAGTGTCACAGAACCTGACGAAACTCCGCGCCCTTGAAGGTGAAAGAAGAATTCTGGAGTATGATTCACAGGAAGCAGAAGAACCTGCAGAAGCGCCACAGGAGTCTAAACCTGAAATGGTGTATGATGCACGGGAGGACCTTGCGAGTGGTGTGCATCCCGCCGCAAAAGTGCTTGGTGATCTTGAGCAATTGTCTGAGAATGGTACGTACCTGTTGATCACTCCTTTCCCTCCAAACCCGCTGATCATGAAGGCACAGGATGCCGGATTTGAGGCGGAAACGAAACAGATAAGCCAGACAGAATTCCACAATATTTTCAGAAGAAAAAAATAACACTCGTTTAGTTCGAAGGCGGCAGCGGAGAAAACTTCTGCCGCCTTTGTTTTTTCGGCCTCCTGTCGTATTTTTCTTTATGCGACGCAAAGTTCTCTTCATATCTCTCCTGCTGCTCTGTCTGCATTCCTTGCAGGCTCAGCAAAACTCATTTCTTCCTGGTTTTACGTTCAGACAATCAACTGACGAATGGTTAAGGCAAACCGTTACCTCTGCCGGAATAAGACTGCTGATCAATGTACCCGCATCCTTTAATTCAGTGCTCCCGACACGGCTGATCATATACACACTTCCTAATGGAAACTCTATTGAATGGACTGAGGGGAAGCACGTGTCAGAAGGTGATGACTGGCATTATGGAATCCAGCAGGTTGGTGCACAGGTACGCTGGCTGCGTGACAAGGAGACTACTACGAATCTTGTCATCGCCTATGCTGAGGCACCCGGGAAGAGTTTTCCTGCCTGGAAGCGAACAGTGAATGCACCTGGAAAATACTTTCGTGAGGTTATTGCATCGGTCTCCGATCTTCTTACCGGAATTCAGGAGATAAGTTTACTCTCACATAGTGGGGGCGGCAGTATCATGTTCTCATATCTGGAGGAAGAGGAACCTGATCCGAGAATTGTTCGCATTGCATTTCTGGATAGCAACTATGGGTATAAGTCTCTGCATGCAAAGCTGTTTCAGGCTCTGCAACAAAAGCATTCTCCGGTCTCGGTGGTGGTTCTGGCGTACAATGATAGTCTTGTGGAGTACAACGGAAAACGGATCGTGAGTGATACCGGTGGTACCTGGTACAGAAGCAGACTCATGATACGTGATCTCCCGGAAAGTGTTGAGATGTATGACCGGAGTAATGACTCGATGATCGTCCTGCAAAGCATCGATAAAAAACTTTCTTTCTATTTGCACAGAAACCGTGAAAACCTGATTTATCATACCGTTCAGGTTGAACGGAATGGTGTGATCCATGCAATGCTGGCTGGAACACCGATGGAAGAAAAAGAATACGAGTACTTTGGTGAAGCAGTATACGGTGATTTTATCAGGGAAGAAGTAAAGTCTCCCTACCCGCTGATGGTACCAATATCTGTAAAAGCGAAGAGCCCTGTGCCCTATAATGAAATATTCTCTCAATTGCCTGGCAACAAAGAGTTTTTAGCATCCTCTATGGAGTTGCTGAAAAGTGGGGTGGTGCCAGCCAGAAGTGTGAGTATGGTACCGATTCACAAGATCGCCCCTGATCGCGATGGCGTGCAGCATGACGTAACCTACTTTGTTGCCAGGGATTATCTTGCCGTCGGTGATGACAAGAGCTATTGCAGAGTCCCGATGGATTTCCCCCGCGCTGTGGAAATTGCTTCATTGTTGGGGGCAGTACTTCCAACACGCTTGATGGTGAATGAGATTTTCGAGGCTGCTGAATGCAGGACAGTACCATACCCTTTAAAACCTTCCGAAGAGCAATATGAGAAGCTGCAACAAGCATTGCTGCATAGCCAGGTAGTGGACAGTCTGATCAGCCTGTGTGGCGAAAATGCAGGAGGGATCCGTGCAGGTATGAAAAAGGATGTCATTCTTTCATGTCTTCTGAATGATACTGCTTATGCAAACAGACAGGTTATCTATGGGTGGCATTATCCTGATGGGAAGGTTATCCAGAACCGCACAGCAGTGCATGGGTCAAAATATACTGATTATAGTCATGGTATCAGGTTGGTACACTCACAGGCAATACTTAATGGAACACTTACTCCGATCGTGAATATCCTCACTGATCCTGTACTTTTCAGGCTCTTGAGTGATGAGGAGGAGCCAATAAAAAAGCCGGTCCTTGAGAGAACCGGCTTTGTGAAATAGGAGTTGATTGAAAGAGATCAGAATGTGTTTGGAGATGCTTTTCTGATCTCTTCGCTTGTTTTATCAGCAAACTGTTTAAAATTCTCATTAAACATATTGGCAAGTTTCTTTGCCTGCTGATCGTAGGCATCTTTATCCGCCCAGGTGTTTCTTGGATCAAGGATTTCGTCCGGAACGCCATCACATGAAACGGGGACCTGCAGATTAAAGAATGCATCAGTTCTGGTTTCTACTGCATCAAGTTTGCCGGTCAGTGCTGCATTCAGCATGGCACGGGTATATTTGATGCTGATGCGTTTTCCAACTCCGTACGGACCGCCTGTCCAGCCGGTATTCACCAGCCAGCATTGAGCACTGTAATTTTCCATCTTCTTGCCTAATAATTCAGCATAGACTGAGGGGTGGTGTACCATAAACGGAGCTCCAAAACAGGTGCTGAACGTAGCTTTTGGTTCTGTAACGCCTTTCTCAGTTCCTGCTACTTTTGCAGTATAACCTGAGAGAAAATGGTACATAGCCTGTGCGGTCGTAAGTTTTGAGATAGGAGGCAATACACCGAATGCGTCAGCGGTTAGCATGATAATGTTTTTCGGATGACCAGCAACACCACTCTCAACGATATTCGGAATGTGAGTCAGAGGATAGGCTGCTCTGGTGTTTTCGGTCAGTGTATCGTCATTCAGGTCAAGTCTTCGGGTATCGATATCAATGGCAACATTCTCAAGGATGGTGCCGAATTTTCTGGTGCACTCGAAGATATCCGGTTCAGCCTCCTCGGAAAGGTTAATCACCTTTGCATAGCAACCGCCTTCATAATTGAAGATACCATCATCACTCCAGCCATGCTCATCATCGCCAACCAGTTGTCTGGTTTTATCAGCAGAAAGAGTTGTCTTTCCGGTACCTGAGAGTCCAAAGAAGATCGCAACATCTTTCTCATCCCCAACGTTTGCGGAGCAGTGCATAGACATCACACCCTTCAGGGGCATCAGATAATTGAGTATTGTAAAGATTGATTTCTTGATTTCACCCGCGTAGGAGGTACCGCCGATCAGCACAATCTTTTTCTTGAAATTGATGATAATGAAAACTTCAGAGTTGGTGCCATCCACAGCCGGATCAGCATGGAAGTTTGGCATATTGATCACGGTAAACTGAGGATGGAAACCCTCCAGTTCGCTTTCATTTGCAGCCCGGATAAACATATTTCTGGCAAACAGATTGTGCCATGCAGTTTCAGTAATTACTCTGATTGGGAGTCTGAAACGGGGATCAGCACCCGCAAAACAATCTTCAACATACAGTTCTTTTCCCTGAATGTATGCCTTCATTTTGGTGAATAGTCTTTCAAAGTTTTCCTCCGAAATTGAGGAGTTTACTTTACCCCACCAGACGTGCTGTTCGCTGGTCTCTTCCTTCACAATAAATTTATCATTTGGGCTTCTGCCGGTATGATTACCGGTACGTACAACCAACGGTCCAAGGTGCGCAATTAACCCCTCGCGACGTTTTACAGTCTGCTCATACAGTGCGGGGGTTCCATAGTTATAGAATAAGAAACGGATATTTTTGATACCCTGCTCACTTAACTGTTGCAGGATCTCATCGGTCTTTCTCATATTGATTACTCCGGGGGAAATTATTTATAACACACGCTTTAAATGTATTTATTTTTCAAAGCGGAAACAATGAGAATGAATTCAATTCACTGTCCTCAGACAGTGCTTGTTTAAGAATTCAATAGCCCCTTGCGGATCAGGTGAGTACAGGTCAGCTGCGATCTCTTCGGCATACCTTGCAGTAACCGGTGCACCGCCAACCAGGACTTTGACATCCGGATCAACTGCCTTCACTATATCCCTGATCGTTTTCATGTTTAGCATCGTTGTGGTGAGTAATGCACTAAGACATACAGCATCGGGTTTGTGGGTTTTCACTGCATCCGCAAATTTTTCTCCGGATACATCAACCCCCAGGTCAATCACATCCCACCCGCTGCCTTTCAGCATCATGGCAAGGATATTTTTCCCGATATCGTGCAGGTCTCCGGCAACGGTTCCCACCACTACTATTCCCTTCAGCGATAGAACCTTTGCCTCAAAAAAAGGCGCAATATGTTTCATGCCTCCATTCATTGCCCGGGCTGCAATCAGTACTTCCGGCCCGAACACTTTGTTCTCGCGGAATTTCACCCCGATAGCCTCCATACCGGCAATCAACCCCTGGTTCAGTACATCAGCAGGAGCAATGCCTTGTGAAATAGCTTCACTGGTTAATTCATCCACCCCCGGCTGACCTTTCAGGTCGGCAGGGTGGGGGGATTTCATGTTCATTTTGCCGCGTTCAACGCAGTGCGCAATCTGTAGAAGCAGGTTATCCATATTGTATTCCTTTATCCATTCAAAAATACGGAAAATCGTCCTCAGACTCTATACGCAGCCCGGTAAGAAAAAAAATACTGTGTACGGGAACGAAAAAGGAAAAAAGGTTTGTTTACATCATAAAGGAGATGTGTATGAATATCCTTAAAAGAATAACATTAGCATATATTGTGTCAGCATCAGTGCTTCTGCTGCTGTACTCCACTTCATTTTTAGCGTAAATCCCCTTCAATTGGTGCTTCAGAGGGCGTAGCACTGATTGTGTATTCAGAAAGCCGTAGCAGTGCGCTGTTACGGCTTTTTTTATGGGGTTACGATTCAAACCCCTTTCTTGAAGTTACTCCTTTTGTGGTGTAGTAATGTTTGACCTCTTTCATTTCTGTCACCAGGTCTGCCTGTGCAATAACTGATTGGGGACAATAGCGACCGGTAAGTACCAATTCAACTGTTTCTGGTCTGGCACGGATGAACTCCTCTAGATCGTTCAGTGGAACCAGCTGGAAGTAAATGGATGGGAAAATCTCATCAAGCACAATGATATCGTAGCTCCCTGAAAGCATTGCAACCTTTGCATCCTGCAACGCCTGTCTGGCAGCAGCCACCTCAACTTCACCGGGCAACTGCCTTTTAAACACGAAATCATCACCACCGCATTGAACAACTGTAACCAGATTAGTCAGGGAACGAAGCAGCTGCACCTCATTGTATGGGAAATCCTTCATCAGCATAAGGAAATATGTGCGCAATCCGTATCCGCTTGCACGTATTACCTGCCCGATTGCAGCGGTGGTTTTTCCTTTGCCGTTTCCGGTATAAACTTGGAGAAAGCGGATTGTGGACTGAGTCATAAGGTCTTTCCAGGATATAATCGCTTAAATGTGTTGTGAATATATGCAGAATCTTAAAAATTCTTGGTAATTTACAAAACACATTTTTTTCCATTTGGAGTAGAATAATGGACATTACGAGAATACAACCCGCAGTCAGAACCGAAAACATAACTTATGCAATCCGTGATATTATGGTTATCGCAACAGAAGTTGCAAAAACCGGCAAAGAAATGCTGTACCTGAATATCGGAGACCCCAATATTTACGACTTTGAACCACCACGCTATATGATTGATGCCACCCTTGAGGCAATGTTGAAAAACAGAAATGGCTATGCCCCTTCCTCCGGTATCAATGAAGCTGTGCAGGCTATTCATGGTGAAGCTGATAGAAAAGGGATAAAGAATGTACAGGATGTGTTTATTACCCATGGTGCCAGTGAAGCCATTGAGATTTGTCTCACCGCACTGGTGAACGAAGGGGAGAACGTGCTTACCCCCACTCCGGGTTACCCGCTCTACACTGCCATTTCCAGTAAGCTTCAGGCGTATGAAAACCCCTACTATCTAGATGAAGAAAACGGCTGGCAGCCAAATATCGAAGACATAAAAAGCAAGATCAACGCAAAGACAAAAGCCATCGTTTTGATCAACCCAAATAATCCGACTGGCTCTCTCTACTCCGTAGAAGTGCTGCAGCAGATCATCGATCTCGCTATTGAACACAATCTGGTGATTTTTGCAGACGAAATCTATGATAAGCTTTTGTTTGATGATCTGAAACATACCTCAATCGCATCCCTGAACAGCGAAGTCCCGATGATAACTTTCGGTGGTCTTTCAAAGAACTACTTTGTGCCGGGCTTCAGAATCGGATGGGGTATCGTAAGTGGTAATAAAGAGAAGTTGAGGGATTATCTTGATTCCATTAATCGTATCCTGCGCTCCAGACTTTCAGCAAACCACCCGGAGCAGTATTGCATTAAGCCTGCTCTTGAAGGTGATCAGAAGCATATCGGTGAAGCGATGAAAAAGCTTACGATCCGTCGCGATATGACGGTAAAAATGCTGAATGAAATTCCCGGTGTCAGTTGTGTGAAGCCAACAGGTGCGTTCTATGCATTCCCACGTCTCCACACCGACAAGAGTGATGCACAGTTCGTAACAGGACTTATCCGCGAACGTGGTGTTGTAGTTGTACCGGGTAGCGGCTTTGGTCAGGTACCAGGAACACAGCACCTGCGCGTGGTTTTCCTTCCGAATGAACAGATTCTTGCAAAGGCATACCAGGCAATCGCAGAAGAATTCAAAAAGTATACTGCCTGATCTGGTCTTATTTTCTTGAATGAGGCAGTCTTCACCCGGTGAAGGCTGCCTTTTTTTATTTCTGGTTCAGCGTCAGTAAGGCAACATTCTCAATGTGCCAGGTTTGGGGGAACATATCAACAGGTCTGATCTTTTGAACACTGTACCCACCTTCTGCAAGCATTTTACAATCGCGTGCCTGGGTGGCAGGATTGCAGCTGATGTACACAATCTTTGACGGACGGAGCATGAGGATATCCTGCACGGTACCCGGATGCATACCGGATCGGGGGGGATCGGCAATAAGAAGATCAGGCTTCGGCACTGATTCTGCTTCGCAAACAGGGAGAAATGAATTGTTCAGATCTGCTGCAAAGAATCGGGCATTCGTGACTCCGTTAGTGGTTGTATTCGTTGCGGCATCCTTTACCGATGAAGCGACGGTTTCAAAGCCATACACTGACTTGCAGTATGGTGCAAAGAAGAGGGCAATGGTGCCCGCACCACAATACAGATCATAGACAACTTCATCCCCTCGAAGCTCTGCAAAGTCTAGCGCAGTCTGATAAAGCTGTGTAGCTTGAAGCGTGTTCGTCTGGAAAAATGAATTGGCACTGATATGGTAAAGGTTGTTACCGATCCGGTCAGAGATCTGACCACTGCCATGATACACTATCTCATAATCACCTACCGCAACAAGTGCTGGTTTTAGGTTGATATTGTTAACGATCGTTGTTACTTCAGGAAACCGCTCTAAGAGAAACGCAGTGTACTCCTTCATCAGGCTATCCTCTTCTCTTGAAGTGACGAGGTTAACCATCTTATCTTTTTCGGTGGCAGACTCCCTGATAACCAGATTCCTCAGTAAACCGTCCCGGTTCTTGATTGTGTAGGCATCCTGGTTCTTGTTCAGGAAAAATTCACGGGTTGCATTCAGTACGCCGTTGCTGAACTTACTTTGCAAAAAACACTCTTCAATATCTACCACTTTATCAAACACACCGGGGATGTGCAACCCGAGTGCGAAAGGATTCATCTGAACCTCTCCGCCATCCATTTCACCCGGGAAAAGCCAGCGGCGTGAACTGAATGAAAACTCCATTTTGTTTCTGTAAAAATACTCTTGAGCAGAACCAAGGATGGGCTCAACATGGAGATCACTAAAACCGCCGATATGCTGAAACGATTCTAGTGTCTGAGCTTCCTTGTAATGAAGTTGTCTGGCGTATTGCATGTCCTGTTGCTTACAACCACCGCACACCCTGAAGTATTTGCAAACTGGTTGAATTCTGAACGGGGAAGGGGTTACGATACTTGTGACCCTTCCCTCAGCATAATTTTTCTTTTTCTTTGTAATCAGACACTCGACAGTATCACCCGGGTAACTGTTCTGTATAAACACTACAAACTGTTCTCCTTCTGGAGTGGGGATTTTTGCTATACCTTTCCCCTCGAATGCGTATCCGGTAATTTCGAGTGTAAGCCGTTCATTCTTCTTGACCATCAGGCACCCCCGATCTTAAAAATGCCGGTAACCAGTGTCAGGTGCTTTTCACCGCCAAGTTTCATAAAAATTGTTGCCTCATGTCCTGCCCGTTTAAGTAGTTTCTTTGTGTATCCGTCCAATCCGCTGGAAGGGTGGTACTTATTGACGTTTTTAAAGAAGCGGTAGTAGTCTTTTAATGCGGCATTGTCACGTTTCAGTTGCTGTAGTGTGTAACCG
>JAEXTR010000276.1 GCA_023406915.1 Bacteroidota bacterium | reverse complement strand
CGATGACGATGCCGATTGCAAATATGGGAAGTCCCAACCCGGTTATAGTACCGAGAAACCCACTGTGCGGATGATGGAGATTCGGAAGCACGAGCCAATATAAATCTACAAAGTGAGCAAAGATAATCCAGAGAGCCACAAACTTAAGCACCTTTGGATTCATTTTAGCCTGTTGAGGTAACAGCACTGCATAAGGAACAATGAAATGAGCAACTATCAGTAAAAGAGTAACCCACATCCAGCCCCCTTCCCAACGGTACAGGAACCAGGAGGTAGTTTCCGGAAGATTCGCATACCAAATCAGGAGGAACTGAGAAAAAGCGATGTACGCCCAGAAATTAACAAACCCGAACAACAATGCACCAATACTGAAAAGATGATCATCAATTATTGCGGGATGCAGATATCCATTATCCCTTAGTGTGATCACCGCATAACCAAATACTGCCAGGGTCACTACCAAGGAACCTGAGAAGAAGTATACGCCAAAAATCGTTGAATACCAGTGAGGCGCCAGCGTCATCATCCAATCAATAGCCATAACAGATGCAGTTATGGCAAAAATGGGGATGAAGATCGCAGATATGATGATGTTCCTTTTTGTAAGCTGCGGGTCTTTTGACTGATCCTGCTTCTGACTGTTTCCAACAATCAGATAATAGAAAAGCGTCCAGAGTGCAAGTATCACAACCTGGCGGATGACAAATGCAGTAGGATTAAGATAAGCAACTTTTTGGGCGACAAGTGGATCTTCAGCAACTACCTGCGGATCAGCCCATTCAAAAATTACATCGATATGCAGCAATAATGGAATTACCAGCACAAACAAAAACGGTACGAGCGATGCAAAAAACTCAAGCACCCTTCGGATAGGGGTTGACCAGTCTGCACCTGCAACATATTCCAATGCTACAAGGAAAAGAGCACCAACCGCAATGGAAACAATAAACATAAAAGCGACGATATAGTGGAATAATGCTTTTTCGAGATCGATGGTGAAACCTGCGATCCCGATCACTGCCCCGACCAGCGAAAGCATGATGCCGATATTCAGAACAGATTTTGGCATATCCTTCCGGGTGTAAGTCATACTATTTCCCATTGAGTGACTCCTTCACAAAATTGACATCTTCTTCAGAAGCAGCATGAGCTTTTTGCAGTACACGGACGTAATGAACGACTGCCCATCTATCATCTGGTTTGAGCTGTGAAGCATACGACGCCATGTTGTTTCTTCCATTGGTGATGATGTGGTAGAAATATCCATCACTCCACTCGATATTATTCTGCTTGATGACACTGGGAACTGCAACAAACTGACCCCGAAGTCTATCTTTGCCATCACCCAGGTCGCCGTGACATGGAGAACAGAATGTTTGATACTTTGCTTTGCCCAGTTTCAAGACTTCTTCACTGGCGAGCAATGGGTTAACAAGTTCCACTTCAGCACTGTCTTTGCCCATATAAGGATAGGGCATCTTTCCGCGGGCAACCGTTCCCTTTACAGGAGGACGCATCGCAAAACCATCGGCGAAAAAAGTCGAAGTAGACTGAGGATCGAGCCTTGGCTGTTCAGACATCCAGTCAAATGGAGTCATAAACATCAGCTTATTAAGGGTAACGTACGTACCGCCACCAACAGCTAGCGCTACCAAAACAAGAAGTGCAAAAAATCGAAGATCAATGAGGGGGTAATTCCCTTTATCAACCTCGTATATCTCTTCAACAGAAACAGCACCAAGTTTGCTGAAGAGTGCCTTTACGTTTTCAGCCTGAAACTTTGGATCTGCTGCCTCAATAAACACACCAAACTTATCACCGGAAACTGCTTTCATATAATCAGTTTCATGCAACGGATGACTGTTCGATGGGAATTTGAAGAATACAGTAATCATTCCGATAACTGTTGAAAGTGTAGCCAGAAGCACAGTTACTTCAAACGTAACCGGAATGAAGGCTGGTAATGCAAAGAATGGCTTACCGCCAATAATCATCGGGTAGACCTGGGTCATGAGATAATACATAAACCCAAGAGCGATAGCTGCGCCTGAAAGTCCAAAAACAAGCGTGATTAAACCCAGGCGGGAAGGACGGAGGCGCATTGCCTTATCCATACCATGCACAGGATAAGGTGTGTGCACATCAAACTGTGTATATCCTGATCCTGAAACGGTATCAGCAGCATGTATGATGCTGTCTGGTGTACCGAAAACGGCTGCAATCCCGTGTAATTTGTCTGTACGATTCATCAGTGACTACCTCCGTGATGTGATGGCTGTGCACCTTCTGCGACCGCCTTTACCTCTGAAATGGAAACAACAGGCAGTGCCTTGGTAAACAACAAAACCAGAGTAAAGAAGAGACCGAAGCTACCGATAAGAATACCGAAATCGATCATGGTCGGTGTGTAATAACCCCAACTTGATGGGAGAAAATCGCGTGACAGCGAAGTTACTATGATAACGAAACGCTCAAACCACATACCGATGTTGACAAAAATTGCTATAACAAGCATTGCAGGGATCGAGCGGCGGATCTTACGTACCCAGAAGAACTGCGGGAATATCACGTTACAACTGACCATAATCCAGTATGCCCAGGCGTAATTACCAACGGCACGGTTAATAAATACAAACTGCTCAAATGGATTGCCGCTGTACCAGGCAATGAAAAATTCCATTCCGTAAGCATATCCCACCATCATACCGGTGGCGAGAATGATTTTATTCATCCGTTCCAAATGATTGATGGTAATGAGGTGCTCAAGATCAAAGATTTTGCGAACAAAGACCAGAACCGTGACCACCATTGCGAATCCAGAGAAAATAGCACCTGCTACGAAGTATGGTGGGAAGATTGTGGTGTGCCACCCGGGAAGGATAGAAACTGCAAAGTCAAAGCTAACGATTGTGTGCACGGAAAGAACCAGCGGAGTGGCGAAACCAGCTAGAAGTACATAAGACTTTTCATAATGCTGCCAGTCTCTGTGAGAATGGCGCCATCCCAGGCTGAATATCTGATAAATCACTTTTTTTATTTTGCTTGCGGTGCGATCCCTGAGTGTTGCAAAATCTGGAATCAAACCGATGTACCAGAATACCAGCGATACGGTGAAATAGGTGGAGACTGCAAACACATCCCATAAAAGGGGTGAAGTAAAGTTTACCCACAAACTGTGCTGGTTAGGATACGGGAAGAGATATCCTGCAAG
>JAEXTR010000274.1 GCA_023406915.1 Bacteroidota bacterium | reverse complement strand
TTATATTCCGGCATTCTTCGTAATAATCCATGTTTATCAGGGCGTTCCCAAGCAACCTTCCCATCAGAAACTCAAGCGAAAGATAATATACCCGCTTCACATCCTCCTTCAGGTAGATGTGCTGGGTTCTCAGCCAGCGGCGTACGAGTTTATCACGGATCGCCAGAGAGAGCGAATAAAGAATATCATCAGGGGTTGCAGTTACTTTATTCTTTACAAGGATATACTCCATATGCTCTTTGAACTGATTCGAGAGAGAGTATGTCTCAGTTGATGAACCCACCGTGAAAAAGAGTGATTCATCAGCTTTATTAATTCCATTAATCTTTTTTGATTTTGCCATATTCGAAATCCTTCTCAATATCCTTCAACAGTATTCCTGATTTATCCTTTTCCGACACAACGGGTTCTGTAATCTTCCAATCAATATTCAGTGCCGGATCATTATACAGCAGTGTTCTTTCAGATGATTTGTCGTAGTAATTAGTACATTTATAATGAAATACAGCCTCGTCAGACAATACTGCAAAGCCATGAGCAAATCCGGGAGGTATCCACAGTTGTAGTTTATTCTTATCCGAGAGTTCAACTGCATTGAACTTCCCGAAAGTTGGGCTGCCAAAGCGAATATCAACCACAACATCATAGACTGCACCATAGGGAACCTGGCACAGTTTACCCTGCGCCATGGTACCAACCTGATAGTGCAAGCCTCGCAGGGTGTTTTTCACTGAGCGGGAAATATTATCCTGCACAAAGTCATCAGGCACACCTGATGCTTTATAGCGGTTGAGTTTAAACGACTCAAAGAAAAAACCACGATTATCGTTGAATACATCGGGCTCGATCACCAGTAATCCATCTAAAGAGGTTTCAATAACCTTCACTCACCACCTCCGTGTGAGGCAACTGCCTCATTGTACACTCTTTCGAGATACGTACGGTACATACTGACTGGGATATTACTGATAATCCCTGAAAGCTGCTCCGTATTGATAAAATTCATATGTAATGCGATTTCTTCAATGCAGGCGACCTTCAGTCCCTGTCGTTCTTCTATCACACCAAAGAAGTTTGATGCCTGCAATAGAGCTTCAGGGGTACCAGTATCAAGCCATGCTACACCCCGGTTGATTTTTTCAACTTTTAGCTGACCACGTTTCAGGTACTCATTATTCACATCAGTTATTTCCAGTTCTCCCCTTGCAGATGGTTTCAGGTTTTCAGAAATCTCAACCACCTGATTATCATATAAATACAGCCCGGGCACTGCATAGTTTGATTTTGGCTTGAGCGGCTTCTCTTCAATCGAGTGCACTTTTCCTGCTCTGTCAAATTCAACGATTCCATACCGTTCTGGGTCAACAACCCGGTATCCGAATATGGTCGCACCCTGCTGGGGCTGTGAAACTGCCTCATACAGAAAATCAAGAGAACCGAAGAAAATATTATCACCCAGTATTAAAGTGACTGAATCAGTACCGATAAACTCTTTCCCAATAATAAATGATTCTGCGATCCCCTTTGGTGCCGCCTGTTCAGCGTATTGAATGGAGAGCCCGAGGTGGCGTCCATCACCAAACAGAAGTTCATACATTGGCAGCGTCTCTTTATTCGAGATAAAGAGAATCTCCCTGATGCCGCCCAGCATGAGCACCGACAACGGATAATAAATCAGGGGCTTATCATAAATCATCGCAAGTTGTTTACTGTATAATTTTGTAATCGGGTATAAACGGGAACCGGATCCGCCCGCAAGTATAATACCTTTCATTCCATTATGCTTTCTGATTTCTATCTAATATCTTTGATTCTGGTGCCATTTCCAGGCACTCTTTATGACTGTTTCAATACCGTACTGAGGTTTCCATCCAAGAATAGCATGAGCTTTCTGATTATCAGCAACAAGCACTGCGGGATCTCCCTCTCTTCTGGGGCCAACCGTAAATGGTACCTCTTTACCGGTAATTGATTCCGTCTTTCTGATAACTTCAAGCACTGAGTTGCCCGTGCCCGTCCCAAGATTAATAACTGTCGACTCGTTTCCGTTCAGAAGATATCTTACCGCAGAGATATGAGCGTCAGCTAAATCATCTACATGGATATAATCCCGGATGCACGTCCCATCCGCCGTTGGATAATCATCACCAAATACGGTAACATTGGTACGTTTTCCTGCAGCAGCAGAAAGAATGATCGGTATCAGGTGTGGCTCAGGATCATGGCTTTCACCAATTCCACCTGTCACGGAGGCACCAGCTGCATTAAAATATCGCAAGGCTACATATTTCAAGTTGTACGCCAGTTCATATTCCTGGAGTAACTGCTCTACCATCGCCTTGCTTCTGGCATACGGATTAATTGGCTGTACAACCGCAGATTCATCAATCGGTACTTTGGATGGATTCCCGTACAGTGAACATGTTGATGAGAACACAATGCTGGGTATACCCAATTCTCTCATGGTCCGCAACAAATTCAATGAGCCAACCGTATTATTATAAAAGTACATCTCAGGATGGGCTGTCGATTCGCCCACATAGGCGAATGCCGCAAAATGTACTACTGCATCGATATCGTACCGGGAAAATGCTGCCTTTAACTGATCGGGATTCATTAAATCCACCTGTTCAAAGGGAACTCCTTCAGGTACCGCCTCACGGTGACCCCGGGAAAGGTTATCAAAAACAACAACGCTGAATTGCTGTTCCAGCATCCTTTTCACTGTGTGTGAACCAATATAACCGGCTCCGCCGGTGATTGCAATAGCCATAGACTCGGGTTAGTTTCAAATTAATTATCAGAAACGTAAGTTATTAAAAAACCGGGAAAAATAATAAGGGAAACTGTGAGGAAAGTCGGATAAAAGAGGTTAAGTATAGACAAACAAGGCTGTTACGGGAACAGCCTTGTTATAAAATTGTTAAGCAGTCTGGATTAAGCTTCGGCGCCAGCTGCCTGTCCGCGTCTTCCTGCTTCGCGGTCATACATAAACAGAGCACCCTTATTGTCGCCAATCATTTTCAGATCTTCAACAATTCTGAGCGCTGTTGATTCTTCTTCAACCTGCTCGGTTACAAACCACTGCAGGAATGAGTTAGCAGCATGATCCTTTTCCTGAATACTGATGTCTACCAGATTGTTAATCATAGCAGTAACTTTCTTTTCATGCTCATAAGCAGTTTCGAAACCATCAAGCACTGATTTCCATTCTGCCGGAGGGGCAGCTATAGCGTGCAGGGTAACACGACCACCACGTACATGTATATAGTCGTAAATCTTCATTGCATGGAAATACTCTTCGTTGGCCTGTGCCTTCATCCATGCAGCAAAACCAGAAAAATTAATTGATTCAAAATAGGCTGATATACTGAGATACAGATATGACGAATACAATTCGTCTCTGACCTGATTATTAAGGGCAGTTTCAAGATTTTTGCTTAACATAGCTTTTTCCTTTTCAGTGAGGGATTGTTATAAAATAGTTTAAAGATTATCTGTAAATATGAACAACTTTTTTTATAAAAAAGTTACTCTTCGTGAAAATTTTTTGCAGTGTTATTCAGATGGGTAGCTACCTTCCTTTCGTCGTACTCTTTCATTTGGTCTACCTTTGTCTTGTGATACAACCGTATCCCATCCGCGTACCCTGCCCTGCCAATAATGTGTGCAGCAATCGGAGCAGAAAAGAAGAGAAATAGAATGATGATCAGCGATCTGCCAATGATACCAGCTTCACCCCAGAGCAGGGATGTACCTATTAGAATGAATACCAGCCCGAACGTGGAAGCTTTTGTGGTCGCAGACATCCGTGTGTACAGATCCGGCATTTTTACAATGCCAATTGCCGACAGAAAGACAAACACTGCACCAATAAGCATGAGTACTGCACTTACCACTTCTATCATTGTTTGCTCCTTATTTCAAGGTAATGTGCGAATCCAATCGTACCAATAAATGCGATCAGGGCTAGTACCATTGCCACATCCATAAAAAGCTGTGTTTTGCTCATGGTTGAGTACACAGCAATCAAAGCAATTACCTGTGTAGTGATCAGATCCATTGCCACAACCCTGTCCGCAAGACTTGGACCAATAAACAGCCGTATACTGGTTATAACGACAGACAACGTAAGAAGCAGAAAAGTAATACCGTATAAAACTTCAATCATCTTAATATCTCCAGAATCCTTCTCTCGAATCCGGTTTTAATCTCCTTAATCACACTTTCAGGTGAATCGAGATACATCACATGTACAAAAAGTAACTTCCTATCGTCAGAAATATCCAGGCTGAGAGTCCCTGGTGTAAGGGTTATAAATATAGACAGCAGCGTGATTTCGAAATCAGTTTTCGCGTCGAGCGGAACTGCTACAATACCCGGAGTCATCCTATGCCGGGGAGTAATGATATCCCACGCAATTTTTAGATTTGCCAGGACAAGTTCATACAAAAAGAAAAAGAAAAAGCCAATCAACCGCAAGATCCTGATTATAATAAGGCGGAATGGTTTTACTACCCGGGTAATAAATACTATCACCCCTGAGACAATTGCACCTTCAATAAAATTAGGCATAGAGTACACACCGGTAAACAATAACCAGCCAGCAGCCATTACAAATACCACACCCAGTTGCTTCATGGTACTACTCCCTTCCCAAGTACAGCCTCGATATACCCGTTTCGGTTCAGCAGCTCATTCGCAGCATTGGTTGCCAACTGTACGAAAGGTTCTGTGTAGAATCCGATTGTGATTGTGATTGCTGCCAGCATTACTGCAGGCACTATCAACCAGAGGGGACTTCTCCCTGCAATTTCTGCCGGCAAGGGGTCTGGGTCTTTTGGAGCATCTTTCCAGAAGGCTTCATTCCATATTTTCATCATGGAATAAAGTGTCAGAATACTTACCAGCAATGCAATGACGGATGCAGTGAACTGGGAGGCTTCAAGACCAGATTTGATAATCAGAAACTTTGCCCAGAATCCCGATAACGGTGGGAGTCCTGCCAACGATAGTGCAGGTATCAAAAACAAAAGTCCGATTAAAGGCTTCTTTTTATATAGTCCGCCAATATGCTTTAATTGATAACTACCAGTATAGCGGCGGATGATACCACCTACCAGAAAGAGGTTGGTCTTAACGATGATATGATGAGTTATATAAAAAACTGTACCTGCAATTGCAAGAGGGGTAAATATCGCAAGCCCCATGATCATATAACCGATCTGACTGACAATATGAAACGAAAGTATCTTCCTGATCTCAATCTGAATTGCTGCCCCAAATACACCTACTACCATGGTGACCACTGCGATAACCAATAACACTGAGTGCGTCAATTGAGTATCCTGTACAAAGATCAATGTGAACACCCGGAGGAGCGCATAGACCCCGACTTTTGTTAGCAATCCAGCAAAAAAAGCTGAAATCGTTATCGGCGGAGTATGATATGACGCTGGCAACCATGCAAACAGTGGGAAGACTGCTGATTTTACACCGAATGAAATCATCATGAGCATTGCTATCAGATTCACAACACCCTTATCAGGATAGTTTTGAAGCCTGACTGAAAGGTCCGCCATATTCAGTGTTCCAACCATCCCATATAATACGCCTGCTGAAATCAGAAAGATGAACGATGAAACCAGGTTGATGGTGACATACTTCATCGCACCTTCTAGCTGATCCCGTGTATTACCCAGGGCGATCAGGACAAATGAAGAAATCAGCATCACCTCAAACCACACATAGAGGTTAAAGATATCTCCGGTCAGAAATGAACCATTGATACCCATAAGAAGCATTAACATCAGCGGATAGTAACCAAACTTCTCCCGCACTGAGTCCACTGCACCAATAGAATAGATACTGATTGCTACTGCAAGCACACCCGAGATCACCACCATTAAAGCACTAAGTGTATCAGCAACAAATGCGATCCCAAAAGGTGCCTGCCACGAACCCACCGAGAGGCTGGTAATTCCAAATGTCGTTACATTCAAGAGGAGGAACCCTGACGACACAAGTGTTGCTATGGCGAATAAAACAAATACTGTACGCTGATACATCCGGAACTTAAGAAAAGGAAGAGTCAGAATTGCGCCAAGTAAGGGAAGCAGTACGGGTAAAAGAATGAGTAACTGACTGTGCTTCATAGTGAATCCGTGGTTCTTAACTGATCGATATCATCACTATTGGTTGCCTGATAAGCTTTTTTGAACAAAACCAGCGCGAATGCCTGCACACCAAATCCAATAACAATTGCCGTGAGTATCAAAGCCTGAGGCAGCGGATCAGCAGAATCAGATGCTGCCGCAGCAACACCCTCAGGTACAAACGCAGGTTTCCCTTGTGTTGCCCGGCCTACCGTAAGTATAAACAGATTTGCAGCATGACCAAGCATCACCAACCCAATAATGATCTTCACCAGACTTCTGCGTAACAGCATATAAAAACCAGAGGCGGTCAGCATTCCCGTCAGCAATACGAGCAAGATCATTCAGCCTCCTCGGTCAGTGATAGCAATATCTTTGTGATTATTCCAAACACCACGATATAAACCCCAATGTCAAATAGGAATGGTGTGCCGAACTTTCCGAGAATCGGGAGGGGCTCCTTTAGCCAAATACCTGTAAGAAAGGGCTGGTTACTCAGTAATGATATAACCCCGCTGAATAATGCTATTGCCAGACCAATAGCGATGTAGAAAGTTGGTTCAAACCGCATCATCTTTCGGGCTTGCTGTGTTCCATTGGCAACAGCAAGCAACACCATTGCTAATCCAGCAACAAGCCCACCAACAAATCCTCCACCCGGTTCATTATGCCCGCGAATCAATAGGAAAAATGAAAAAAGGAAAAGCAGGGGTTGCAATAAGGACATTGCAGCTGAAAGGAATAGGGATTTCATAGACTCTCTCTTCCTTTCAGGGATATTTTCAGGAGTGTGAATACACCCAGAGCTGCAATAGCCAATACAGTGATTTCACCTAATGTATCAAGAGCCCTGAAATCAACCAGTATAACATTCACAATATTCCTGCCCTGTCCGCCCGGGTAGCTCTGCTCAAGATAGTACTGTTTCAACGGAGAATTCAGTTCATTTGACATCACAGTCATCATGATAACCATGGTCATTATTCCGATTCCAATAGCAATAAAGAAATCCCGGATTCTTCCACCAACAGGGGTAAACCGGATATAGGGAGGGAGCTTGTAAACAACCAGAACGAAGAGTAATACTGTCAGAGTCTCAATAGCAAACTGTGTTGTGGCAAGGTCCGGGGCACTGTTGAAAATAAAGAATATGGAAACACCGTACCCGATTATACCTAATGAAACAATCGCCGCCAGCCTCGATGAGCTGTGTATGCTAAAAAATGTAGCTGTCATCATAACTGCAGCAAGTATACCTTCATAGACAGAAAAAGTAAAAAACTCTGCCGGAACACTGATCCCACGGGTTCCTGAAATTGTATAAACTGTAAAGATAAGCGCAGTAACAAGAATCATGAGAATGTAGTAGCGCAGGTATCCATTTTGCAGAATTTTGGTACTCTTTTCAGCAAACAATAGCGTTCCCTTCAATACAGCATCATACCAGAAGGAAGGATGCAGGTACCTTACGGTACCTGTTTTACCAAGGAAACCAAGAATAGCTTCCGTCCTCATTGCGAGATAGAAACCGACTATAATGGTGATAACACTAAGCAAAAGAACAGCATTAAATCCATGCCACAATGACACAGTTGCATATTGCTCACTCAATCTGAGGCTCTTTGAAAGCGTTGCGGCTGCCGGATCAAAAATGCTCTCGCTGAACAGCCCGGTGAACAACCCTACCACACCCAGCAGGAGAGGCCCGAACCACATTGCCGGAGCTACTTCATGAGCTTTTTCAGGTTCGGCAGCGGGATTCTTCCGAAAAAATGGAAGAATTCCAGTGTTAACGCCCACCATCACCATGATGGCAGCAGAGAAAATCGCAACAGCAAATGGAAGGGAGAGGAATCCATCATAAGAGGTAGCTTTGTAGAGATACTCTTTCCCAAGAAAGCCTAAAAATGGCATAACACCAAGCATAGAGACTGCTGCTAGTGTTGCCGCAGTGGTAGTCATGGGCATCACTCTCCTTAATCCGCCAAGCTTCAGTATATCCCTCGTACCTGCACCATGATCTACATTACCAGAGGTAAGAAACAGGGTGGCTTTGTAGAGCGAGTGAGAAACCAGCACCAACAGGAAAGCAGTCATACCATACTCACTCCCTGTCCCAAGCAAAAACATCAGTGTTCCAAGCATTCCAACAGTAGTATACGCTAATAGCTTTTTCAAGTCCTGCTGCTTTATTGCAAGACTTACCGCTACAATCATGGTGATACCGCCAAACAAGAGGAGTGTATCAAACCACAGAGCAATGCCAAGAAAGAGAGGCGTCAGTTTTGCTGCAAGGAAAACACCAGCTTTCACCATCGTTGCTGAATGAAGATATGCACTTACAGGTGATGGCGCTGCCATTGCATTGGGCAGCCAAAAATGAAATGGAAATTGGGCTGACTTGGTGAATGCACCAATAAAAATAAGTGTGATAGCAAATGGGGTTAATGAGTGTCCCTGGAGCATGGCAGCTTTAGAGATTGCGCCCGAGACGGAACTTGCACCTGTAATAATAGTAATCATGATGAAACCAGCGAGTAATGCAAGTCCACCAAGTCCGGTCACCAGCAGAGCTTGTTGTGCTGCGTACCGTGACTCCTGATAGTTATGCTTGAAACCGATGAGAAAGAATGAAGAAAGGCTGGTGAGCTCCCAAAATATGAAGAGCAGGATGAGGTTATCAGCGGTCACCACACCCAGCATTGCCCCCATAAATACGAAAATCGAAGCATAGAACTTTCCAATACCCGGATTATTCTCAAGATAAGAGCCTGCGTACAGAAAAACAACGAAACCGATACCGCTGATCAGGAGAAAAAATATCAGCCCCAGGATATCCATCTGAAACGAAAATTCCAGACCAAGCGAAGGAATCCACTGATATGATTCTATTACAGGCCCCGAGAGGATATCATTCCACTTGCTGATTGCGGTGATGAATGCCGCAGCCGGGAAAAGTGCTGAAATCACACCGAGAACAGAGCCCCTGATCTTTCCTGCCAGGAATGGAATGACCAGTGCCGTTAAAAATATGGTTACCAGAAGTATAAAAATCATAATTCTTAATGTAGTACTCTATTTTTAACAGAAATTTAGTATTAAATTGTTCCACTTCATTTTCCGATAATAAAAATAGAATTGAAGCTTTTTGTAAACTTAAAGAAGATTTTTTTAATCCATGGTATCTCCCTTCAGCCGGAATGATGAATCTGCTTCGAAAAAGAACACTGAACAGAGTGAAGAGATAAAGCAGCTCCAGCAAAAGCTTAAGGCGCTGGCAATCAGAGATGAGCTTTTCACCTTTGTACAGCAGCATGAGCAGCTTCCTAAGCTCATCTTTAATATCAGCACTCAGAAAATGTTGTGGGCTAACAAAGCCGCAGAGTACCTCTTTAATATACCGCTTGCTATTCTACTTACAAAGCGTATTAGTGATGTTGATCAGGAACTCTTCACGATTCTGGCTGACAACTTTATTAAAACTTCCGGAGTGATGAACGCTTCCTTTAATTATTCACCTAAGAGATACCTTGACTCTCAGTATTTTATAGAGTTTTTCGCCCAAAAAGTACAATTGCAGGATTTATCCCTTGTTCTGATTGAATTTCTGGACCCTAAAAAATGGGAAAAACTGAATAAGTATATCATTGACCTCACCACTACCATTAAAAATGATGTTGAAAAGCGGCTTCAGGCTGAAATCAGAGAACGTAAAGAAGTACAGACAAGACTCTCCCAACTTCAGGCACAATACTCGATTTTTGATAATATCCCGAATCAGTTTTTCTATTCAATGCGACCTATTGACAAAACCAGAACTGCTTTCAACTGGGTTTCAAAGAATATTGAAGCTTTTACAGGATATACAGTTGCGGATATTGATAGCGATGGTGGATGGCGTTCCGTTATTATCCCGAGTGATATACCCGGGTATCTGGATAAAATCAGCAGAGCACCCGTTGGTAAAATGGCGAGTTATGAATACCGGATTCTGAGCCTGAATGGAAAACCGCTCTGGGTGAGAGATTATTTTGTTACTGAAGTTGATGACAGAAGGCAGGTCATTACAGGTATTGCCGGTGTTATGCAGAACATTACAGCCGAGAAACTTCTCGAAGAGAAAGCAGCGATGTCTAAGGATAAACCTGCTTCAGTATCCCCTGCAACAACAACTGCGAGGTTAACTGACAGAATTATAGGCAGAACTGTGGATAATGACCACCTTATTGGAATACTAGCTGAACAGTTCCCTATACAAGTATATCATGACAACGGTGTAGTACTTCACGTGAACAGTCAGTTTGAATCTATTCTTGGGTTCCAAAGGTACGAGCTGATGAAGAGGACTCTGTTTGATTTTGTGCTTGATGCCAGTTATAAGCAGACAATCATGAATGTTATTTTGTATAAGCATACAAAACCATTTAATCTAGAGCTCAAGAACAAAAATGGTGAAACCCTCTACCTGGAAGGTGTGCACATGAATGCAATGTTCCAGGGGCGGGTGGTTGGTCTGCTGATGATGAGAACACCTGAGCGCTAAAGCTGTAACAAAACCCCAATTCCGCAACGCTGTCCCGAACTGACTCTCAATGGCAGAATTAGACTCCAATGATATGCGTAAAGATGATCAACCATACCAGAAGTATTCACAGAGACAATCTGCAAGTTGAAATTTCGTTTTTGCATGATGTTTTTAAACCGCTGACCAAAGTATTCCATCATCTGATTTGCAGTTTTGTCGAACACCTCCTGATTCATCGTCAGTTTGCCTGATATGAGTTTTACAATCTGAAACAGATCGTTTTTGCTCCCTGCGAGAAACAGAGTAACCCTGATTTTTTCTTTTTCTTCTAAAAAGTCAACACTCAGAGCCGAATCAGCTTTCAGAGTTACAATTTCTTTACTTGAAAGCAGGTCAGCCTGAACCTTTCCAAACACATTGAATGCCTGCTTAATGGTAGAAAGGAATTCTTCAGTGATCTGTTTACCGATCGTATCATGAAGCTGCCGCTTCAGATTCCCCTCGCCTTTTACAACCCGGTCAAATTCGTTTGTAAGGATTTCCTTGTTGAACGCTTTTGGAAGCACCCCCTCAAAATTCTCACGAAGAATATCTGAATTACCACTTTCGCTGAGAAGGTAAAGGGATGTCCGGTTATCTGGGTCTACTTCCTTGATTTTTTTTGCGAGCAGAGATGGATTAATAATCTCAACTTTTTCTGAAATAATCACAATATCAGCGCGCTTATCAATAAAAGCCTTGAGACAGTCGGTACCACTTTCAATAAATGACAGGTCGTATGCTTCGCCATACAGTTCCTGGAAAAATGCCCTGAAGTTTGGGTCTTTATCCACCATCATCAGGTGTTTTTTCTTATCACTAGGCTCTTCGACCGTACTATCCTTTTGCCTGTTAAAATATCCTTTATTGGCTTCTAAGATTTTCCGGAGACGATCACTGGTTCCTTCATAATCAAGTGGCTTAAGAAGAAAATCATTTATTTTAAGCTCGAGGAGGCGGGCAACGATATCCTTTTCAGAAATCGCTGTGAGAACGACAACTGGGATATCACGGTGTTTTGGATCATTCCTGATTGCTTCCAGAGTCTCCACGCCATCCATCAACGGCATAGTTACATCAAGAAAGATAATATCCGGATCCTCTTTGGCAAGTTGCTCCAAACCCTCTAAACCATTAGCAGCTTGAACGACCTGCATAGGAAAGCGCTTGCTGATGAGCTTTTTCAAAAACAAACGAATTATCTCATCATCATCGATAATCAGGCATTTCAACATCTTTTTTTTCCAAACTGCTTTCTGCGAGAGAAAGCACCTCTTACACAATGAAACAATTTTCGCAATCAATTATCGAAATTTGGCGAAAATAGTTTAAAATTAAAACATTACTACAACACGATTCAGAGAAATTTCAATGACTCGTAATGTGCCTGTATCGTAAGATCCAAGTCTTCCCTATTGTGGACGGTTGACAAAAACATTGCTTCAAATTGTGCAGGAGCCAGGTAAACTCCTCGTTTTAGCATCTCCTGAAAATACCTGCCATAGGCAGCTGTATCAGAAGTAAGCGCGGTTTTGAAATCTGTCACTTCTTTATCTGTAAAGAACAGGCACGACATAGAACCAACCCGGTTCATGGAATAATTACGCCCGAGTTTTTTGTGGTTCTCTTTGAATCCAGTTTCAAGATACTCAGCTTTTTGCTCAAGTTCACTATACAAACCAGGATTATTTTTAATATACGTAAGTGCGGCAATACCTGCAGACATCGCCAGTGGGTTCCCACTCAGGGTTCCTGCCTGATAAACAGGACCAGCAGGGGCAACTTTTTCCATCACTTCCCTCTTTCCACCAAAGGCTCCAACAGGTAATCCACCACCAATAATTTTACCAAAGGTCAACAAATCAGGGGTGATCCCGTAGAGCTCGGCAGCACCACCTTTTGCGACTCTGAACCCGGTCATTACTTCATCAAAGATGAGTAATGCGCCTTCCTGTTGGGTTAGCTCCCGCAACGCCTCAAGGTATCCTGGTTTCGGTGGAACGACACCCATATTGCCTGCAATCGGCTCAATGATGACAGCAGCAATCTGTCCTGGATGCGCACTGAATAGTTCTTTAATAGATTCGATGTCGTTGATCTGGGCTGTCAAAGTATCAGCTGCCGTCCCTTTTGTAACTCCCGGACTAGTTGGAACGCCTAATGTAAGCGCGCCGGAACCTGCCTTGATTAAAAAGTAATCTGCATGCCCGTGGTAACAACCTTCGAACTTAATAATTTTATCACGACCGGTAAACCCCCTGGCAACACGGATGGCACTCATGGTAGCCTCAGTCCCGCTATTGACCATCCTGACCATTTCTACAGCGGGAACGAGCTCCACGATCAGATTCGCCATGATAATCTCGAGTTCGGTGGGAGCCCCAAAACTTACGCCCTGCTCAAGCTGCTGTCTGACCGCATCGATAATAAAACTGGGGTTGTGCCCAAACAGATGCGGTCCCCAACTACCGATATAATCAATAAAAGTGTTCCCATCAGCATCTGTCATTTTGCTGCCATTGCCGGAAACCATAAACAATGGATTTCCGCCAACTGCCTTAAAGGCACGGACTGGTGAATTTACGCCACCGGGTATAGTTTTTTTTGCATTCTGGAACAGCTCTTCACTTCTCTGAATCTTCATTATCGCTTCCTTATTTTCTTGTCTTATCGAGATACTTTGCCACGTCCTTAGCAAAATAACTGAGGATCATATCTGCTCCTGCACGCTTGATCGCTATAAGTGATTCAAGCATCACTCTCTCTTCGTCTATCCAGTCAAGCTTTCCAGCCGCCTTTATCATGGAATACTCTCCGCTCACCTGATATGCTGCGGTTGGCATTCCAAACTCAGCTTTAACACGGGAGATAATATCCAGGTAAGCACCTGCGGGTTTCACCATGATGATATCTGCACCTTCTGCAATATCAGACTCAGCCTCACGGATTGCTTCCAATGCATTCGCAACATCCATCTGATGGCTCCTGCGATCACCAAATGCCGGTGCCGATTCAGCAGCATCCCTGAAGGGACCATAATAGCCAGAAGCATATTTTACTGCATAACTCATTATTGGGATATGCTGAAAGCCTGCCTCATCAAGACCAGTTCTGATTGCAGCGACCCTTCCATCCATCATATCAGAAGGGGCAATCATGTCAGCGCCAGCACGGGCGTGAGAAACGGATTCCTTCACGAGAAGCTCAACCGTTTCATCATTTAATATCTGTTCACCATTCAGTACACCGCAGTGACCATGTGAGGTATACTCACAAAGACACACATCAGTAATCACCAGCAGGTTGCTCACTTCATTCTTGATCGCCTTAACAGCGCGCTGGATGATGCCATTATCATCATACGCGCCAGAACCCACTGCATCCTTATGTTCGGGTATACCGAACAGGATAACCGCAGGGATTCCCAGGGCAGCTACCTCTTTGCACTCTTCAACGAGTACATCCACAGACATCTGATACACATTCGGCATCGATCTGATCTCATGTTTCACCTGGGTGCCCGGCACTGCAAAAAGAGGATAAATAAAATCATTTTTCTCTAAACTAGTTTCACGAACCATATCCCTTACAAGCGGGTTATAGCGTAATCTGCGCAAACGTTTTACAGGATACTGTGCCATGTTATGCCTCATTATTATGTAAATATTCAAAAATCCTGGTGGCATTGGGTTCAGAATTCTTCACACAATCACCCACCGAGATTCCTCCGCGGTAGTTACCCCCAAGGAATAATCCTGGGTTGCTTTTTTCAAATTGGGTAAAATACTCTTCGTGTGCCTGGTACCCAATGTTATACTGGGGTATAGCTTTTTTCCACAGCTTAAACTTCAATACAGTGGGTTCGGATTCGATACCCATAACCTGTTTAAATTCCTTCAAAGCCTTCTTAGCTACATATTCAGGCTTATCATCGAACATTTGAGGTACCTTGGCACCACCTACAAATATGGTAAATGCAGCATGATCTTCAGGAGCGCGGTTTCCGAATATCGTAGAACTCCAAATGGCACCGAGGAAGGAACGCTTTTCCTTTGAAGGAATCAGGAATCCAAATCCATCCAGTTTTCGCTGTATCTCTTTTTTAGGGAATGCCACATACATAACCATTACCTGGGGATAGAATATACTCTGTAGATGCCGGGCTGCCAGCTCGTCCAGGTCTTGAAGTACAATTGATGCATTATATGCAGGAATCGTTAGAAACACGGCATCAGCTGATACTTCAGTCTGTAGCCCATCCCTGTCAAATGTCAGAAGGTATTTTCCGTCAACTTTTCTGACCAGAGTAAGCAGATGCCTGTATTTAATCTCATCCTTTAATGCAGATGCAAGTGCACTGGTAAAAGTGCTCATACCGTTTTTAAATGAAAACATTTTTGCGTGGTCTTTTGCAACCTCTGCCCGCTTTTTTCTTTCCCTTGCACCGAGGATGGCACCTTTAATCAATCCTCCATACACTTCTTCCAGGCGATACAGTTTTGGAAAGGCACTCTTTACGGAGAGCTTAAATGGATCACCTGCATACACTCCCGAAACAAAAGGGTCAATGGCATAATCAAGGAATTCCTGACCAAGTCTTCTGATAACGAACTCACCGAGAGACTGATTATACCCATCCTGAGATTTACCTACAAATGGTTCCATACAGAGTCTGAGCTTAGCCTTCAGAGAAAACAAATCAGTTTTCAGGAAAGCTCCAGGTGAAGTGGGCAATGCTTTCAATTGTCCGTTCTTCAGGATGTACCGGTTGTTTCCTTCCTTATTTGCGTATACCATCTGATCGCCAATACCCAACTGATCAACCATCTCCCTTATCAGCGGGGTTGTTTCTAAACCACTGTTCGGACCAAAATCAATCAAATAATCCTGATCCCTGATGGTTTCAACAGATCCACCGGCACACGGTTTTTCTTCATAGATATCAACTTCAGCGCCTGCCCGTTTCAGTTTGAATGCGGTGGTTAACCCGGAGATACCGGCACCAACTACGACAACCTTTTTACTCATATCAGATAACCGCTTTCTGTAAGTATATCAGTTAGTGCATCAATAAAGAGCTGTGAGTCATTCAATCCTGGCATAACTATAAAATTCTCTATCCCTGCTTCATGAGCCACATGCCGGTATTCGATGTCCAATTCAAAAAGGGTCTCAATGTGGTCTGAAACAAAGCTGACGGGAATCACCAACAAGTGCCTCTTTCCTGCTTTCGATAGCTCTTCAATCTTTTCATCTGTAGCAGGTGTTAACCATTCCACTGGTCCAACTTTGCTTTGAAAGCTAAGTGCGAAATCGTGTGAGTGGTTCCTGAGCGCCATCACTGCATCAATTGTTTCCTTAATCTCCTTGCTGTATGGATCACCCTTTTTTACCATACTGACGGGAGTTCCGTGTGCGCTGAACAGCAATACTACATTATTTCTGACTTCAGCTGGAAACTTTAAAAGACCTGCATCAATTTTGGCATTCAGGGCAGCTACGTACCCAGGATGGTTAAAGTAGGTAATGATCTTCTTAACTTTAGAGGGATCACCTTTGTAAACACGATCCCATTCGTTAAATGAAGAACCTGTTGTAGAAACAGAAAAATGAGGGTACAAAGGGAGCAGGATTATATTCTGATAGTTTTTCTGTTTTATGATTTCAGCTGTTTCTGAAGTAAGGGGCTTCCAGTAACGCATTGCAGTATAGACATCTGCCTCAACACCACGGTCTGCAAGCGTTTTTGCCAGCATTTGCTGTTGCGTTTCCGTCCACTCGTTAATCGGTGATTTTCCGCCAATCTGCCTGTACTGCTCAACAATCCGCGGAGACCTTCTTTTCGAAATCAGTCCGGCGAGGAACTTCTGTCCGAATGGAATCTTAAAAATATCCGGATCGCAGAATAGATTGTAAAGGAAAGGTTGTACCGCATCAAGTGAATCGGGACCACCAAGGTTCAGCAATACAACTGCATTTTTTGCCATAGTAACTCCTGCTACACCGTTCTGGAATATCTGCCTTTATCTTCTTTTCGCTCAAGATAACCATCAAAGCACATCGCCAGATTTCTGATGAGCATACGCCCTCTCTCGGTTACTTCGATCTTATGATCACTGATCTGAACAAGATCATCTTCAGCGAATTCAGGCAGCAACGTGTAAGCATGTTTGAAATAATTCCTAAAATCTATACCAAACCGTTCCTCAACCATCGGTATCTGTAATTCAAAATCACACATCAGACGTGTAATCACCCATCTCCTCAGCTGATCATCCTCACTCAGGCGCACCCCTTTTGTTACAGGAAATTTTCCCGCATCAAGAGCTGCGAAATAATCTTTCTCCCGCTTTTCATTTTGTGCGTATACGTT
>JAEXTR010000241.1 GCA_023406915.1 Bacteroidota bacterium | reverse complement strand
CACTACCGGTGGTGGTGTCGGCGTGGTTACCGGTGCTGAATCCCTGCAGCAGGTATTGGATGAGCGGCTGCTGAATGCTGAAGACAAATACCTCATTCAGGAGAAAGTGTACCCAAAAGTGTTGCATGGCAGGCGGGCGTGGTTCCGGTGCTTTTGGGCGTACAGCGAGCCGATTCCTGTATGGTGGGATGACACAACGCATATCTATGAGACTTTGGAGCCGGATGAGGTCGCCCGTTATCAGCTGAAACCATTGTTTACATTAACAAAAAAGATTGCAGACCTCACAGGTTTGGATTTTTTCTCCACAGAGATTGCAGTGAGTCAGAATGGTGACTTCGTAGTAATAGACTATGTGAATGACCAGTGTGATATGCGCCTGAGGTCAAACCATTTTGATGGAGTTCCTGACAGTATCGCAGAGAGGATCATCCGGAACATGAAAATGGCTGTGCGGCAGCAGTTAAAACGACAATGAAGAAACAAAGTATGATTATTCTTGGTATTGCCATGGCAGTTCTGATTGCGCTTGGTGCATATCTGTACGTATTTTCAGTGTATGAGGTTGATGTTACCATCTCTTCACGCGTGTTATATGCAGATCAGGAATCAGTGGCGGTGATTGAGTGCCGTCCCGTAAATGGGCTAGGATTTACCGTGCCGTTCAGGAAAGTGGAGGCAAAGCTTGCCATAACTGAAGGGCAGGGTCTTGTTACGGTAATTGAAAGCGATACATCAACCGGCAGGTTTGTGATTCAGGCAAAAGATCTGAAAGGGAAGGTAGTGCTCCGGGTTTCGGGAAAGTTTATGCTCTTCCCGTCGGTGTTTGAGGTTGAGATACTCCCAAACGCAGCGTGACAGCATTATTTTACTGCAAAGAGTACCGTGATTCCCTTTTCAGTCTTTAATTTTGGTGAAACAATGATTATTTTACGCAGTAAGTAAGGAAATTCTTTCTTGATTACGAAAGGAATGAAAATGAGATTATTCGTGATGGCACTGTTCCTGCTTTGTGCCCCTGCCATTATGGTGCAGGCGCAAAATATGGCAGGTGATGAAGCAAATGCCGAATACCGGTATTTAATAGATATGCCGACCAGCGGGGTGCTGGATAAAGGATTTGTTTCGGTTTCGTCTGATATTCTTCCCGGCGGGTTGATGGTGGCGAAACTTGATGTCGGAGTTTTTCAGAACCTGAGTTTTGGGATTTCCTACGGCGGTGGTAATATTATCGGCTCTGGAAAGGTTGACTGGTATAAATATCCGGGTGTTAACATCAGATACAAGTTTTTTGAGGAATCCCTCGCCTTCCCGTCACTGACTGTGGGTTTTGATTCACAGGGTAAGGGGGAGTACTTTGACAAAGGGAGCCGTTATGCGATAAAGTCTCCCGGATTCTTTGTGGCTGGCAGTAAAAACTTTGAAATGCTTGGGTATCTCAGTCTGCATGGCGCCGTCAATTATTCTCTTGAGAACTCGGATGGAGATAATTTTCTGAATCTGATGGTTGGCGCTGAAAAAACGATCGGATCGAAGGTAAGCCTGATTGCCGAATATAACTTTGCGTTTAATGATAACGGTTCAAAAGTTTTCGGTAAAGGGAACGGTTACTTTAATATAGGTGTCCGGTGGGCAGTAAGTGAAGGCTTTGTGCTTGGCTTTGATTTACGTGATCTCTTTGACAACAAAACCTGGGCACCATCGACTGCAGACCGTGCAATCAGATTTGAGTTTGTGCAAAAGATACTTAATTGATACATAAGGTTTTCCCCTAAACAAAAAAGGCTATCCCGATTGAGGGATAGCCTTTTTTTATGCTGCAAAGCAGAATTACTGAACCATCACACCATTTTTCAGTTCATCACTGAGGCGACGGAACTTGAACAGGTCCTGAATAACTTCGTGCATGCCGGAAGAGTGAACCGATACGGTTCTGTTGGCGGTTTCATCGAAGATAAACTGACCCGGCAGACTTTCGATGTTACCATCAAATGCCAAACCAACGACTTCAGCTTTCCTGTTAATTACAGGGCTGCCTGAGTTACCGCCAATGATATCATTGGTGGAAACAAAGTTAAATTTAGTTGAGAGTTCAAATTCTGCAGGAGGATTCTGCCAGCGTGTCGGCAGGTTCCAGGGGAATTTGCCGTCGAATGAGTAGAAACGCTCATACATACCATAATAGGTAGTAAAGGCAGGAGCCTTCGTTCCATTGTAGTTGTAACCCTTTACTACACCATCTGCAATACGGAGTGAAAATGTTGCATCCGGAGGCATCTTGGTGCCATATACTTCGAATGCAGCTCTGCCGAGCATCTGGAGGTAATTAGCTTCTTCATTAGAAATAGCTTTTGCCTTTGCGCTCAATTCTTTTGCTTTATCCTGAGTATTTGCAATGAAGTAAATGAAAGGATCATTGCAGCTGAGAATTTCGTCAGCTGATTTTCCAAGTAGCTCTTTCATCTTTCCTTCGTCATTCAACTTGGTTGCGCCAAGTGCATATTCAACGGCTTCTGTACCTTTTTTGCCGCCGGTGAGCTTTTTAACGAGTTCATTGTTTTCACCGAGCAACTGTGTCAGGTAGGCAATATTAAAGCTGAGGAGCTTTTTGGTAAGGGCAGGGTCTTCATCAGCTTTGAAAAGGGCTGTCTGGGTTGCCTGGAGAGCATCACCTTTATACTGATCTTTTCTGTCGGCTTCGGGTTTTTTCATTTCTTTTGCATAATCCACAATACCCTGGGCAACGAAGTACCAATGCGGGGTGAAGAGAGGAGCCATGCGGTATGCCCTCATCTCGGGGGCGATTTCCTTCATGCGGGAACGTGTGTTTGCAATCTTATCCCACAGGTCGCCATATTTTGCTTTCAGATCAGCATCTGCGAGCACAGAGTTTTTGAAGTTCTTTTCAAAATCTTTCTTCTTTGCCATGAGGTAAGGATCACGGAGACCGCCGAGTATTCCACCATAGGCTTTTTGTGAGTTCTGAAGGCTGAAAACCTGATCCTGGAGTTCGAGTTTTCTGTCAGGGTTTTCTGCAAGTACCTCAGAATACACTTTTACGAGACCATCAAGCAGGAAGAGGGTGGTAGGATGCTGGAAGTCGCGCTGGAACTCAAGCTGAGCAACAGTGTGGAGACGGTTGGTTGAGCCAGGGTTACCAACCACGAATACGGGTTCGCCTTCTTCAGCTCCGCCTGCACTCCACTTGAAATAATGATCTGTTTTGAGGGGTTTACCATTTTCGTCATAAACGCGGAAGAATGTGCAGTCAAGATTATAACGCGGAAAGGTAAAGTTATCCGGATCGCCGCCGAAGAAACCAGCCTGCTCTTCAGGAGCAAAAACGAGGCGGACATCATTATAGCGCTTAAAGCCGTATAATGAGTATTTGCCACCGTTGTAGAAGGTGATAATCTGTCCGGTAAGGCCAGGGTTTTCAGTTTCAAAATTCTTTTTAATCTCATCCATCTTTGCCTTGCGGTTTGCAACGCGTTCTTCGTCAGTTGTGCCCTTATCGAAAGCAGCCTGAACATCTGAAGTAATATCTTTGATCACAACCAACTGGTCAACAAACAGACCTTCAATCTTGCGCTCATCGGCAAGAGTAGTTGCGATAAAACCATCTAAATGCAGGTCTTCACCCTCTTTTGTGGCTTCAGTGATACTTTCTCTGCCGCAGTGGTGGTTGGTCATTACAAGACCGTCGCCTGAAACGAATGAAGCGGAGCAATAGGTAGCGAAACGGAGAGCGGATTTTCTTACGTGTTCATACCATTCATCGGACGGCGAAAAGTCGTAAGCTTCCTTGAAATATTCGGTTGGGGGGAAGTCAAAGGTCCACATTTTACCGGTGTCAAAGCGACCGGCTTTTACGGTGTCAACCTTCACCCAACTTTGAGCAAAGTTCATCTGTGCAGCAGAAAAGACTAATACTGCCGCAAAGAGAAGGAAAGCTCTTTTTACAGAATTTGCATTCATAGATATCCTCTAGTTGCTGGTGAATAGAAATCGAATTTTAAAGTGAAGTAATTTACCACTATTCAAAAGGTTTTCAAAGGTAGGTGCCATAAAAGACACCGTTTGTCATTCCTACAAACCGCTCAAATAATTTTGCATGTAAACAGGGAGGAGATGTTCTTCAAAGAATTCACTGGATAGGAAGGGGGAATAATATGGATATACGCCGTCTCTGATGGACAAAAAACGTGTTTTCCCATCAGAAATGCCTCTTTCACCGCAATGTACATTTATGCAGTGCGGCGTCAGCAGTGAGTAACGTGCAACTGGTTTGGCGGTCAGATATAGGAATCGGCTGTGTAGAGTGGTTCCACCCTGTATTCGTCTTCTTCAGAACCGATACAATGGGAGCACTTATCAATCACGAAACAGAATTTTTCTTCTTTTTCCAGGGCATGGACAAAGTTGATAACGGTTTTGCAGCCGGAACACTGAACAACGTGTGAAGTAAGTGTGCGTGCCATACATTCCGGACACAGCAATCCATAAGGACCAGGTACTGTTCCGGAAGGTATCAGGAATATGTTATTGCACTTAGCATGGTTGCACTTAGCGAAATGAGCTTTGGCTGTAGCTAAAGAATCGATATTAACCTCCAAAAATAGAGCAGAAAATTATCCTTTCGGCACCTCAAAAGAAATTGAAAAATAATTCTCTTATGAATTTATGCCCTAAAATGAGTGAATTTTCGCAATTTATGGGTTTTTGAATTACGGTGAAAACGGATATTTTTCTATTCTGTATTTATAATCATCCGGAACGAAAAGGAGCCTTCTTTATGGGAAATATCTCTTGTTTTAAGAGCTACGATATACGTGGAAAAGTACCTTCAGAACTTAATACCGACTTAGCGTATAAGATCGGAAGGGGATTTGCCACCCTATTTACTGCAAAAACCGTCGTGATCGGCAGAGATATCCGTACTTCATCAGAAGAACTTTCGGATGCCCTGAAAAAAGGTCTTACCGAAGCCGGGGCGAATGTGATTGATATCGGGCTTTGCGGCACCGAGATGATCTACTTTGGTACCAGTTTTCTGCATGCTGACGGTGGCGTCATGATTACTGCGAGCCATAATCCCCCTGAATATAATGGTATGAAGTTCGTCAAGAAGTCAAGCGTTCCGGTTGGGTATGATTCCGGATTACAGGAGCTTGAGCAGATGATTCTTGCCGGAAACATCGGTGAAAAGTGCGTGGTGGCAGGAACGGTAACAGAACAGGATATTTCCGACAGCTTCGTGCAGCATCTGCACACCTTTTTTGATGTGAAGAAGCTGAAGCCAATGAAAGTGGTTTGCAATGCGGGAAACGGCTGTGTTGGTCCGATGCTTGAGAAACTTGCGCCGGGATTACCTGTTGAGATCATTCCTGTTTATTTCCAGCCTGATTCATCGTTTCCGAATGGTGTGCCCAACCCGATGATTGAGGAAAACCGTGTCAGCACCATTGAAGCGATCAAGGCGCATAAGGCAGATCTTGGCGTGGCATGGGATGGTGATTATGACCGTTGCTTCTTCTTTGATGAGGATGGACTGTTTATAGAAGGATACTACATTGTTGGACTGCTGGCGAAATCGATTCTGAGTCAGTACCCGGGTGAGAATGTTGTGCATGATCCGCGTCTGGTTTGGAATACTCTTGAAGTTGTGGAAGCAGCAGGCGGCAAGGCTGTACAGTCAAAGAGCGGGCACGCATTCATCAAGCAGAAGATGAGAGAAGTGAATGCTATTTATGGCGGTGAGATGTCTGCCCATCACTATTTCCGGGATAATGCATATTCTGACAGCGGACTGATCCCATTCTTCCTGGTGATGCAGCTTATGTCGGTTGAAGGGAAGAAGCTCTCCGAACTGGTTGGTGAAATGATGAGCAAGTTCCCTTGTTCCGGAGAGATCAATTCAACGGTTGACGACGCAAAGTCTAAGATTGCCAAAGCTGAGGAGATGTATGGTGGGGGTGAGAAGGATACTACCGATGGTATCAGCGTTGCCTACGATGACTGGCGTTTTAACCTCCGCATGTCGAATACAGAGCCGATTATCAGGCTGAATGTTGAAACCCGCGGTAACGAAGAGCTGATGAAGCAGAAAACTGATGAATTGTTGAAGCTGATTCGTGGCTAAGAATTATTGATAGATTGATTTAAAAAGCTGCATTGCCGGGAAGGTGATGCAGCTTTTTTATTGCTTATTTTTTTATGGTATTCAATTCTACGATCTTTTCATTCACCGATTGGAGTCTTTCAAGCAGTAACTCTTTCTCTGATTCAGGGGATTTACGCAACTGATCCAGCAAGTGTTTCTTATCACTTTCCAGGCGGAGAGTCAGGAAACGCTTCTTGAGATCAGTCAGCATTTTTGAGCGAAGCTCAGGAGTATCGGGTCCGATAAGCTTCTGGGAGGTGACGCTCAGGTGATGTTTCTCCATGACGGCTTCAATAAAATAGGTTTGATCTTCCTGTTCGAGGAGGTTGCAGACATCGGGGACTTCAATTGTGCCATTGGCATGAAAGACCTCGGTAATCGCTTCCATAATCCTGCGGTGCCGGGGTGTTGAGAAGTCATCAATTGATATTCTGCTAAGAAATCTGGGCAGGAGGGATTCATTTCCATCGGTAAAAAAACGGAATAGCTCCTTCTCGTTTTTCAGGAAAGCAGGGGGTACGGGGGTTTCATCGAGTAAGTCATCAGGAATAGTAGTTGTATTGGTCTGGCTAACCTGAGGTGCTTGTTTTACAGATTCGCGTTTCAGTTTTTGCAATGTCTTTTTCAATTCATCACTTACCAGTGCATGACTGATACGGAAAGTATCGGATACTGAGCGGAGGTACACTTCACGTGTCAGTTCGTCATCGATCAGTGCGAGCAACTGCACCATTTCTTTTATTGCTTCCGAGGTACTGGCGGGGTCATCAAACTTGCCCTGTGACTTGTATACCATCATTTGGTATTCGATGAAATTTTTTGCCCCGGAGAGAAGTTTTTCAAATTCCTCTGCACCGTTTTTCCGTACGAAAGAATCAGGGTCTTCACCTGTTGGCAGGGCGAGCACCTGGATAGAAAAGTTCTTTTTCAGCAGTACTTCAATAGTACGAATTGATGCCTTTACTCCGGCGGCATCAGCGTCAAAAATCAGTACGGCTTTTTTTGTAAAGCGGGAGAGCAGGAGTGCCTGATCTTCAGTAAAGGCAGTTCCCGAGGCGGCAACCACATTTTTGATTCCCTCCTGGTAGAGGGAGATCAAATCCATGTATCCTTCCACCACGATGGCGAAATCTTTTTTTCTGATTTCATCTTTCGAGTGGGAGAGACCGTAGAGGACTTTACCTTTGGAGTACACGATTGACTCAGGTGAGTTCACGTATTTGCCGACACCCTCACGCTGCTCCAGCAGTCTGCCACCGAAGCCGATCACTCTGCCCGTTGTGGAAAAGATGGGGAACATGATTCTGCCGCGGAAGCGGTCATACGTCTCACCTCGATCGTTTTTCCCGAGCATGCCAAGTTCGAGTGCCTTTTCAGGTTCGATACCTTTCTCCTTCAGGAAATCGGTGAGTTCGCGGTTACCAGGGGGTGCAAAGCCAAGACCAAAAGCCCTGAGCGTGCTGATTTTGAGTTTCCGATTTTCAAAGTACTTTCTTGCCTGTTCTCCTTCCGGTGAGTTAAGCAGGTTATCAGAATACCAACGGGCTGCCTGCACATTAACATCAAGCAGGATTTCCTGCCGGTCATCTGCGGCTGATGCACCCCCCTGTTCATAGCTGATGGTGATATTGTACTCTTTGGCGATGTGGTGCACTGCTTCCACATAATTGAGTTTCATGTATTCGCTGATGAATTTAAAGACATCACCGCCCACATGACATCCAAAGCAATGGAAGATGCGTTTTTTACGGCTGACCATAAAAGACGGGGTTTTTTCAGAATGGAAGGGGCATATACCTTTGTAGTTACCACCTGATGGTTTGAGGGGGACAAAGGTACCGATCACATCTACAATATCCGCTGCTTCCCGGATTTCGTCAATCTTTTCTTTCGGAATTCTCATGCCCAAATATACGCCGGCAGTTGATGAGATTGAAAGGAAGTTTGGTGGACATAATGCTTTTCTGCAAAAGGAACAAAACTGGTTTAGGAATTCAGTATTAAATGGAATGGTGAAATCGTTTATCTTTATCGTTGCTGAGATCTAAAGTAAGTGTAATCCGTTCGAACTCGTCAGTATTCGGAGATTCCCGATTGTTCTTCCCATTACCTGATACTGACTTTATCAGGATTTTCCCTATTTTTCATTCATGCTCGCTTTGAGATTGTGAAGATTTAATAATGAATAAGCATAAGCCCGTAGTTGTTCCAAATATATCATGGAAGGAAAATAGATATTAATCCAAATCTCGATCCCCTCAGATCAAAGTATTCCGCTTACCGGGTTCTGATAATCGCTTTGCTTATGTTTGCGTTCTTTACAGTTGTATTACTGGTTGATGCACAATGGGGGATTGGTGTATCGCCAGATTCGGTCGAGTACTTAGCATTAGCAAGAAATATCATTGAGTTCAATGGGTATGTAGGGTCAGACGGTAAAGCAATGCCATCGTGGCCACCCTTATACCCTGTGTCGCTTGGAGTGTTTTCAAGCTTGTTTCACCTTGATGTTTTAGCAGTTGTACCATATTGTCATGCATTCCTCCTTTCAATGATTATCCTTGTACTTTTTAGAATCTCGAGGATTTATGGGTGGTCTATTCAAAAGGAAATGGCTGCCGGTTGTATGGTGTTACTCTCAGTTCCACTTCTGTATGTTGCCACCTGGGTATGGAGTGAGCTGTTCTTCAGCCTTCTTGTTGCCCTGTTTATTTACTACTCTAGCCTATATGTGAAAACAAACCTGAAAAAGTACATAGTTGCAATGGCAATTATTGCATGACTGGCGACTTTGACAAGATATATAGGGGGTACTCTCATCTTCAGTGGAGTGATCTATCTTCTTGCGTTCAATAAGATTGAGGTGAGGACGAGAATAAGCAGAATTCTCCTTTTTGCCATTTTTTCATCTTTACCGCTTCTTCTCTTTCTCGCAAGAAACTATTATGCAACCGGTACACTTACAGGTGATCGTAGCGAGCCCGTTACAATGCTGTTTCCTCAGATTTTCGAAGTGTTTTCTGTTCTTTCGAGATGGTTTTTGCCATTCAATGGTTCAATAAGATTAGTTTTATTAGTCTTTCTACTTGGAATGCTTTTTACTGTTTTTAAATTGAGAGAGCTGAAATCACTGATTAAAGAAAATCAAATTATCATATCTCTTATCTTCATCGTTATTTATATTGTTAGTACTATCCTTCTATCTACGATTACCGTCATCGATTCGATTGGTCATCGATTACTAGCCCCACTTTATATTCCAATACTAATTGTTGCAGTCGCCTTTTTCAGTGGGCTGATAGGCATCCAAAATCAGAGAGGAAGGAAGAATGTATTGTTGGGCGTGAAACTGTTGCTTTCATTAACACTAATTGGTGCCTTTACACAACGTATGATTTTTGAGGTAATACCTGAGTTTTCGAGTGGGTACAATTATATGTCAGATCGCTGGAAAGAGAGTAGTACGATTGAGTTTATGAAAAGTCATAAACTGTCTGAATCCAGAATTATATATAGTAATCATCCTGATGCTTTACATTTTCATAGTCGATTAAAGTCCGTAAAATTCACTCCAGCTAAGTCAGTCCATCATCCGGTCAGTTTGGAGGAGCTAGAAGGGACTTGGCCACAAACCGATAATGCGACCCTTATTTGGTTTGATCCCACACCGAGAAATTTTCTTTATAATCTTGATGAACTCAAGAAAGTAAGTGAATTAGAAAAGATACGTACATTTCAGGACGGAGCAGTTTACACAGTGCGAAAAAGACTAATTAGTAAAGAAGTAGATCAAGGCAGATGATTGTTTACGATCTCATTGTTCCTGCTTCGATGTATTGTTATATTTCGTAGGCAAAAATGACGAAATACTCCGAACATAGCGTTTTACTGTTTCTTCCTGAATCGGATTTCAGTGAGGCTGAATACCTTACAATAAAGAAGCGACTTGAGAAAAAAGGGTACAAGGTTTTTATAACTTCTGATGCTGTGACGGTTTGCAAGGGGGACCGTGGACTCCGAGTTAAACCAGATGTGAAGCTGATGAACATCAAGGAGGCTAATTTTTCGTCGTTTGTTCTGATTGGCGGCAAGGGAGTACAGAAGTATTTTGATAACGAGATGCTTCATAACGCCCTTCTCAGGTTTCGGGGAGCAAAAAAGAAGACTGCCGCTATCTGTGCCGCACCTGTGATCTTTGCAAGAGCCGGACTACTACAGAATATCCCCGCGACCTGTCATCCTTCCTATGCCACGGAACTCAAAGCCGGCAGAGCAGAGTTTAAAGATCAGCAGGTAGTTGTGGCAGGAAGTATCATTACCGCCCGGGATTATGAAGCCTCGGTGCCGTTTGCTGATGCCCTCCTTTAGCGCCAAACCCTGCACGATTCTATCACCATGACACTGGGAAGAAAACCCGTATGAAACTCTCTGACCTGAAACAATATTGTAACAGCCTGACCCGTTATTCACGCCTTGCAACACGGGAAGTATCCATCGGAGGCATCCCCCTGGGGGGAAGTAATCCCATCAGAATTCAGTCCATGACCACAACCGATACCATGGATACGATCAAA
>JAEXTR010000215.1 GCA_023406915.1 Bacteroidota bacterium | reverse complement strand
CATGATTCAGGGCGGTGATCCGACCGGAACTGGCCGTGGTGGAGAGAGCATTTACGGCGGTGCTTTTGCAGATGAATTCCACAAAGATTACAAGCATGATGGTGCAGGTATCCTGTCCATGGCGAATGCTGGTCCAAATACCAACAGAAGCCAGTTCTTTATAACCCTTGTTCCAACCCCATGGCTCGATGGCAAACACACCGTGTTTGGTAAGGTTATCGGCGGTCTTGAAGTGGTTATGAATATTGGTAAGGTACCTACATCCAAGCCTTTCGACAAACCTGTCACCGATGTGAAAATGGAATCTGTGACCATCGAAAAGAGAAGCAAGAATTAATGATTTGCGCAGCAGAGAGAACTATCCGTGGCTAAGGCAAAGACTGCATCGCTTCCAGCGCTGACATTGTCAGACCTGAAGAAGCAGCTTCGGACAAAGAAGCTGAACCCGGTGTACTTTATCTTTGGTGAGGATTCTTATGGTATTGAGAAAGCCGGGAAGGGAATTCACGATATCATTGCTCCTGATCTGGTATCTGATTTTGACAATGAGGTGATTGCCGCTTCTGAGGCATCATTTCAGGATGTTCTCTCTGCTGCACTTGCATTCCCCTTCAGTGGTGAACGCAAACTCCTTACGGTACGGAATGCCGAAGAGCTGAGTTACGACCGGAAACCATTTGTTCAGTATATCCAGAAGCCTGCTGAATCAACGGTACTGGTCTTCCTCCATCAGGGGGTGCCAGCCAGAAAAGATTCTGAGGAGCATTTCAAATTACTTGCCGAAAAGGGATACCTGTATGAAGCGAAGGAACTGAACGAACAGGTTATCCGTGATTGGGTAATTGCTTTTACTGAGGAACAGGGAAAAAGGATAAGTGAAAATAATGCAGCCCTATTGTGCAATCTGGTTGGCGAGGACAGAATGCTGCTGGAGAAGCAATTGGAGAAGCTCTTCCTTTATTCGGCTGATGGGAATGAAATTACCGAATCAATGATTACTGAGCAGGTCGTGAGTACGAAGGAATTCACGGTGTTCCAGTTACAGGATATGATTGCAAAGCAGAATAAACCTGAGGCGTACCGTATTCTGACTGCGTTGCTGTATCAGGGGATTGCACCCCTGAATATATTGGGTGTATTAGCTAAGTACTTTATGAATCTTCTGAAAATTGATGAGATCATGAAGTCAAAAACTGATAATTTTACTGCCGCAAAAATGCTTGGTGTGCCTGCATTTGTGGTGGATCAGTATCGACAGGCGAGAAGAGTGTATTCAGAGGCAATGATAGCATCAGCTGTTCGGGCACTTCTGGATGCTGATATTGCTCTTAAGACTTCTACAGGTGAACCAGAGCACATCTTTCTTACGCTTTTTCATTCCATGATGGAAAAGAAATAACCTCCAGCTTTTGTGCCATTGAGCGGCACACCATTTCCCCCTTCTTCGTGCGTATTTACTTTTTTTATCCCCTGCAAACTGTGTATTTTTTGAGACGAATTTAAACATTTTTCGGACCTTTGTTATGACAGCAAAAAAGTGGGTCGAACGGTTATCACTTATGCCCCATCCGGAGGGTGGATTTTTCAGAGAGATATACCGGTCTGAAGATACTTTCATGCTTTCTTCGGGCCCGGAGGGAGAACCCTCGCCCCGGAGTATGTCCACAGCAATTTATTTTCTGCTTTGCAAAGGAAATCACTCACGCTTTCATCGTCTGAAATCTGACGAAGTCTGGCACCATTATGATGGGGCTGCGGTTGCGCTTCACTCAATCACACCGGAAGGTGACCTGAAGACAGTTCTGCTTGGGAAAGAGGAGGAGATGACAGTAGTACCGCAGATCGTTATGCCAAAAGGGACCTGGTTTGCGGCTGAGGTTGCTAATGATGGTGACTATGCACTTGTTGGGTGTACGGTTGCCCCGGGTTTTGATTTTCTTGATTTTGAGTTAGCTGATCATTCGTTTTATGAAATGTATCCCTTTGACACCGTAAGAAGATTACTGTAATTGGAGTTTATATGAAATACCTTTTCCTGATCATCGTTCATTGTTTTTTTGTTTCTGAGACTGTGTTTTCGCAAGAGGATGATAAGGCGATGATACAATCCAGGATCCAGAAATTCGACCCAGCTGCCAATCCTGCTGACGATCTGCGTGCTGTGGTTGAGACCGCACAGGTAAGCGGAAAGAGAATCCTGCTTGACGTGGGTGGAGAATGGTGCAAGTGGTGCCATTTATTTGACAAATTCCTGGTAGAGCACACTGAAATTGGAAAACTCTTTTTCAATACCTTCGAAGTGGTAAAGGTAAATGTATCGAAGGAAAACAAAAATGAGGCATTTCTATCTGCATATCCCAAGGTTGATGGCTACCCGCATTTTTTCATTTTGGAGAGTGATGGAACGTTTCTGCATTCCCAAAATACCGCTGAACTGGAACATGAATCATCGTATAGTGCAGAAAAGCTGAAAGCCTTTATCTTGAATTGGAAGAAATAATCAGAACTCCGCTTAGGAAAGTAAGGAAAACGGTATGGAAGCTGTCAGTTTTGCAGCAAATAGCTTTGAGGGGAGGCGAAAGAGGAATGAAGACCAGATCGGGGTTTTGCAGATTGAGGAAAACACCTGGTTTTTGGGTCTTGCGGACGGTATGGGGGGACCCGGAAACGGTGAGATAGCCTCAAATATGGTTATCGAAACAGCGCGTGAAGTTGTGCTGGATGCCTTCAATCAGCGGAGAAGGGTACCGCTAAAACGGATACTCTCTAAGATATACCTGACAGCCTATCAGCGAATAAGGGATGAAATTGAAATGAAGCCATACTTGTCAGGTATGGGCAGTACACTTGTCTCCGTCCTGATTCATGATGGTGAAATGGTGTGGGGGAATATGGGAGACAGCCGTCTCTATTTACTCCGATCAGGGTTTGTTATGCAGCTTACGAA
>JAEXTR010000213.1 GCA_023406915.1 Bacteroidota bacterium | reverse complement strand
CTGAATATGCCGAATATGGATGGCTTTGAACTGATAAAAACCATCAGAGAAAGTGAGCAGTACAAAGACCTGCCAGTTATTATTCTTTCCTCACTTGCAGGAAGCCAGGAAATTGAACGCGGGATGAAAAGCGGTGCTAACTCTTATCTGGTTAAGCCGTTTGATCCAAAGAGATTGCAATATGAAGTATCCAAGTACATCAGCTAATCAGAAGGAGCAGCTGTTATGAATTTAAAATTTTTAATTGTCGATGATTCAGTAACCATGAGAAGAATCGTCATTAACTCTCTAAAGAACCTCGGCTATGAAAACTATGTTGAGGCTGCTGATGGAAAAGAGGCAATGGCAAAACTTGGGATCGACCCTACCATCAACTTTATCATTACCGATTGGAATATGCCCAATATGTCAGGTCTGGAATTCACCAAGGCTGTGCGTGGCGATGCAAACTTCCAGAACATTCCAATCCTGATGGTCACTACCCGTGGTGTAAAAGAGGATATTGTTGAAGCTCTGCAGGCCAAGGTATCCAATTATGTTGTTAAGCCGTTTACCCCCCAGGTGCTGAAAGAAAAAATCGAACAGACACTGGCGAATCACTGAGAGGAATGAGTACTATGTTAAAGGAAATGAATCCCGAAAAGATGAATGATATCTTCATTAAGATGAATGAACTCAAAGACCTGTTCAAGGTCGGTGAAAAACTTGTACCGATCATTCAGGGTTTGATTGAGTTTATGAAGGATATTCTTCCTCTTATCGAAAAGATAAACAACTCGATCAATGATTCTGCTAATAAGATGCCACAGGCTTCGAATCAGATAAACAGCGTGACAAGTGCAACTGAACTGGCTACAACAGAGATCCTTGATATCGTTGATAAGATCACGAATGATCTGTATGAGGTTGAAAAGAAGATGACTGAGTACACTGCAAGAATTGAAGCGAGAGAGGCAGTTCTCAGAAAGATCGATTCGGCGCTCAGTGGAATGCCTGAGCATAAAGGACTGGTGAAGGAACTGAAAGACACCTTCGATGTCTCTGATGTGTTGCAGTTCGCTACCTCCCGCATTGAACAATTCAAGCAGGATACGTATCAGATCACACTTTCCCTCCAGGTGCAGGATATTACTGCACAGCAGCTCGCAGCTGTAAATCATTTAATAGAATCCGTGCATCAGAAGCTTTCCACTCTGATCGAAGATATCGATGGATCTGATATCCGTGATAATATCAGTTCTTTAAATATATCTATCCCTGAGAATGTCCATTATGATCCTAATGCTACATACCTTAAGGATAAGGACCATCAGCAGAAGATTGATGAGATCATCAAAGATCATCAGCAGACCGCCACACAGGAAGAAATCGATAAACTATTCTCATAAAGAACAATACTATGGATGCAGACTATTCTTTACTTCGTGATCCGGATATGAAAGAAATTTTCGACAGTTTTGTTGTCGAGACTAAAGAGATCTTTGATAAACTGGACCTGGATTTAGTGGAACTGGAGAAACGTCCTGAAGATAAAGACCTCTTAAATGATATCTTCAGATCGTTCCATACTATCAAAGGAACATCCGGATTTTTGGGGCTGATCAAGCTCCAGAATCTTACACACCGGGGTGAGGATATTCTGAATAAACTGAGAAAAGGTGAAGCTAGAGTCAACCTTTTCATAATGGACGCAATCCTGAAGTCTTATGATTCAATGCGTGCATTGCTCGATGTTATTGAGTCTAACCTGGATGAAAGTTATGATGTTTCTACCATCATAACCACCCTTGATTTCATTATTGAAAGTCTTGAAAAAGACCCTTCGCTTCTGGAAGGCGAAAATGCAGGTGCTGCCCCAGCTCTTTCTGCAGATCTCCCGTCGGCAGAGGAAAAGAAATCAGCGAAAAAGAAATCGAAGAAAAAGAAAGAGTCAGCTGAAGAAGAAAGACATGCAGAGAGAGCAATAGTCCCGGACACTGGTGTTACTGAAGCTGACATAACAGTAATCGAAACCATTGTTGAAATTGAAGATGCAGATAATGATCACGATGACCATGATGAACCAGTAAGCGTTCCAATCCCTGGAGGTGCCTCAGGTCCGACAATTCAATCAGCACTTACCAAAACCTCACCCGATGCACCAACTGTACGTAAGGGTGGTGATAACACAATCCGTGTTGATGTTGAGCGGCTTGATGATCTGCTCAATATTGTATCTGAATTGGTACTGGGCAGGAACAGGCTTACCCAGATACAAACAGAGGTAGCCTCTGACTATGAAGGCACAAAACTTTCACGCGACCTCGCTGAAACATCCAGGCAGATTGACCTGATGACCACTGAACTGCAGCTTGCAGTGATGAAGACGAGGATGATCAAGATTGGGAAGGTCTTTAATAAGTTCCCCCGCATGGTCAGAGACCTGAGCAAAGAAATTAAAAAAGAGATAGAGCTTGAGATTTTCGGTGAAGATACTGAATTAGATAAAACGCTTATTGAAGAGATCAATGATCCCCTGGTACACCTGATCCGAAACTCAATTGATCATGGTATTGAACTCCCTGAAGAGAGAATAGCGAAAGGCAAACCTGCAAAGGGGACCGTTAAGTTGTCTGCAGAGCATGAAGGGAACAATATCATCATTATGATTGAAGATGATGGAAAAGGGATTAATGTTGATGTTATCAGAAGAAAGGCCGTTGAAAAAGGTCTCATTTCAGAGGACAGAGCAAAAGAACTGACAAGACAGGAAGTATACAACCTTCTGTTCCTCCCGGGATTTTCCACCGCAGAAAAAGTTACCAATATCAGTGGACGTGGCGTAGGTATGGATGTAGTGAAGACCAATGTCACAAAACTCCGTGGAATAATCAACATAGAGTCTGAGTTGAACAAGGGTACACGAGTCATAGTGAAACTGCCGTTGACCCTCGCTATCATCCAGGGATTGCTGGTTAGGGTCTTTGGTGAAACCCTGGTAATCCCACTCTCCTCAGTTATTGAAGTTGTCAGGATATCAACCAACAATATTCACTCCATTAACCAGAAAGAAGTGATCAAATTACGCGAAACAGTTTTACCTCTAGTGGATATTGGTGAATCGCTGTATCCTGATCTTACTAATCAGGAAGGCAGGGAATGGCAGTATGTGGTTGTGGTTGGCATTGCAGAACGTCGCTATGGAATTAAGGTGGATGAACTGATCGGACAGACTGAAGTTGTTATCAAGTCACTTGGAACATTCCTCGGCACGATCGAAGGCATTGCAGGTTCAACCATCATGGGCGATGGTAAAGTTGTAATGATTCTTGATCTTGCTGAACTTATTGCGAAAATGTAATTATGATTAACGGAAAAGTAAGAATACTTATTGTTGATGATTCTGCGTTCATGCGCAAATCATTATCGCTGCTGCTTGCCTCCGATCCGGATATCGAAATCATTGGACAGGCAAAAAACGGCCTGGAAGGCGTGAAGATGGCAAAGGAGTTATTGCCTGATGTGATAACTCTGGATATTGAAATGCCTGTTATGGATGGTCTGACAGCCTTAAAGCAGATCATGATCGAATGTCCTGCTCCGGTGCTGATGATCAGTTCTCTTACTACAGAAGGCGCTGATTCAACGCTTAAAGCATTGGAACTTGGCGCGGTTGATTTTATCCCAAAAGAAATGTCTTTTGTAAATGTTGGAATCACGGCAATCAAGGATGACCTGATCCGGAAGGTAAAAACTATCGCGCGCCGCAGGTCACTTACTGAAACTCTGAGCAGATTGCGGAGTATCAGAAATGTGAGGAAATCTACAAGTATCACTACGCCCTCACAAAGTACTGGCAGAATACCACGAAAGTATGGTTTTTCTGCTATAGCCATCGGTATTTCGACCGGTGGTCCTCTGTCACTTCAAAAAGTTATTCCGATCCTCTCACCCAGGGCGATCAAATGCCCTGTGTTCATCGTGCAGCACATGCCGCCCAAGTTCACAAAATCACTTGCTGACAGACTAAATGACCTGAGTGAGATCAAGGTGAAAGAAGCTGAACACAATGACATCGTTGAAGCGGGAACTGTTTATCTTGCTCCCGGTGGTTATCATATGACCGTAAGAAAAAAATCTTTTATCAGTCAGGTCATCGAAATCTCTGAAAATCCCTCTAATACACTTCACCGTCCGTCGGTAGATGTTATGATGACTTCTGTAGTTGAAACATATGGAAGAAAAACACTTGGTGTGATCATGACTGGTATGGGCAAGGATGGTCTTGAGGCAATAAAACTGCTGAAGAGTACCGGCGGCTATTCAATTGCACAGGACGAGGATTCGTGTGTAGTATACGGAATGCCAAAGGCGATCGTGGACGCCAACCTTGCTGATGAGATCATATCCTTACAAAGAATTGCTGAAACAATTAATGCAGTGGTGTAATAATGGAAGACTATCACAATACCTTTGAAAACTATACATATAATGAAATATCCTATCGTGATACTGATATTGTAGGTAATATCATCCGCGCTGAAAAAGTCAGTCTTGCCGGCACGGCACTGATTGAAGTTGAAGAAGAAGGTGTTGAGGGTGTTCGCATCATTCTTAAAAAGGATCAGAACAGCAACGTCCGGGAAATCAAGTTCGTATGCTCATGTGGTCAGACCAAGACTATAGCCCTGGATTATGCAGAGGAATCCTGATCAGTTTCTTCGATCAATAATCCTCATGTGACTAATTTTAGCCACGAAATTCCCTCCAAAACACAAAAAACCGCAAAAATAGCCTAATTCCGCTTGGCACTACTTTTGAATATCCTGTAGGAAAACCAAAGGTAAACGATGTCAAATTCAACCCTGTCTATGCTCGAGAAAACCCTGCATTACACTAGTGTAAAGCAGAAGGTGATCAACAAGAACATTGCGAATGCCAATACTGAAGAGTATCTCCGTGAGGAAGTTTCTTTCAGTGATTCGATGTCCGATGCAATGGCTGGTCAGCTCAGGATGAATAATCCAAAGCACATGGCACCTGTTTCCAATTCTGCCGGTGATGGACTAGTTATTAAGCAGGATGAAGAACTTGATGATAATAATGGCATAAACAATGTTACCATTGAGCGGGAGATGTCTGATATGGCTGAAAATCAGATTCTATTCCGCTTTGCTGCAAAAAGGTTGTCAGGTTATTTCAGAACCATGCAAGATGTAATTAAAGGAAGCCGTTCACAATGAAAATTCAGGTTAATTTCCGTGGAATGAGTATCAGTTCAACCGGAATGACTGCTCAACGCAGGAAAATGGATTTGATTTCCGAGAACATTGCAAACAGCGAGACTACCAGAACAGAAGATGGTGTCGCGTATCAAAGAAAAGTATTAATGGTGAATGCGGAGCAGGGTGATGCAGGGGTTCGTATTCCTGAGTCAAGTCTCCGTATGCGCACTACAAATAACGGTCACATCCCATTTACTGAAATGCCCATGGCATCTGCCAACTCAGGAAGTGGTATTGAAATGGAGGAGTATGAGGATAATACCCAGGGGGAGATCGTCTATAATCCCAATCATCCTGATGCAGACGAAGAAGGCTATGTACAGATGCCGAATGTGAACGTAATTACCGAGATGGTTGACATGATTGCCGCAACAAGAGGATTTGAAGCAAATGTGACAGCTTTTAATGCCTCAAAACAAATCGCTAAAGATTCACTGGAGATATGAGTATGAAAATCAGCACGAACCCTGTTGGTAACTATCATCCGGTAGTTACACCCAAAGTCAGCATTGTGCAGCCAAAACAGGAAGTGAAGGCTCAGGAAGTGAATGTATCAGGAGAAGAAAAAAATTTTTTTATCAGAATGTATCCGGAAAAAACAAATGACATCGTAGACTATCATTTCTACCAGCCGAACGGCAGGATGTCAGGAGTTTCAACTGGTACTGTATTTGACAGAAGAGGTTAATGTGAAGATCCAAGGTTTACGAAATGCAATTTTATTTCAACCTGAAGAAAAAAACCAGGCACCGAATCCAACAGAAGGTTTTGGTGAAATGATGAGTGGCATGATCAAGGATGTTAATGCTAACCAGATTCAGTCCAATGAAATGCTCACCGATTACCTTCAGGGCGGTGATGTTGAGTTACATGAAGTGATGATCGCCAGTCAAAAGGCAAGAACCAGTCTTGATCTGTTGATGGAGCTCAGAAACAAATCCCTCGATATGTATCGTGAATTAACCCGTATGCAATAGCCATGGAAAACAAGCAAAATTACTTTCAGTATACCGTCGATATCTTTAACCGCTTCTCGCTTCCCCAGCGGCTACTTATTGGCGGTATTGCATTGTCAGCGGTTATTCTGCTCATCTTCCTCATCTTCGCCTTTAATGAACCAAGTTACGCGGTGCTCTATTCAAACCTCGCACCAGAGGATGCATCAAAAGTAATTGAGTCACTGACCACTGATAAAATTCCGTATAAAATTGAAAATGAAGGAAAGACGGTCCGGGTTCCTGCTGAAAAAGTGTACGAAACACGATTAGGTATGGCTGGAAAGGGTATTCCCAGTTCAGGTGTTGTTGGATATGAGGTCTTCGATAAGCAGACGATGGGTATGTCAGAGTTTATGCAGAAGCTCAACTTCAAGCGCGCACTTGAGGGTGAACTCTCAAAAACCATCATGCAACAGGCTGAGATTGAAGGTGCAAGGGTTCATATCGTCATCCCACAGCGTACAGTATTTAGAGACGAACAAAAGCCCCCGACTGCTTCGGTAGTGCTCAAGTTGCGTGGAGTGAAGGCCCTTTCTGATGATAACGTAAGTGCAATCTCTCACCTGGTTGCCAGTAGTGTGGAGGGTCTGGATCCGAATAATGTTACAATCATAGATGCTCACGGAAAGCTACTGTCTACTAAGCAGGATGACTCGCTCACAGTTTTTACAAACAAGCAGTATCAGCTAAAAGGATCGGTCGAAAAGTATCTCACAGAAAAAGCTCAGAGCATGCTGGATGGTGTGTTGGGATTTGGTAATGCCTATGTGAAGGTAAATGTTGATCTTGACTTCAATTCGGTTACAAAACAGAGCGAAACTTTTGATCCTGATACACAGGTGGAAATCAGTCAGCAAACCATCCGGGCAGAAAATGGTGGAAGATCACTTGAAGATTCAACCGGTTCACTGAATGAAAATACAACCACCAATTATGAAGTCAGCAGAACAGTTGAGAACTTCATACAGGGAGCTGGTGCAATCAGAAGGATCACAGTTGCAGCTGTGATTAATGATGGAGTTAAGGAAGTAAAAAATGGTGAAAATGTTGAAAGAGTACCAGTTCCACGCTCTGCCGATGATTTGAAAAAGCTTGAAAATATCATCAGCAGGTCAATAGGAATTGATGACTCACGGAATGATGAAATCTCTGTAGTCAGTATCCCATTCGAGAATTACTCAGTCGAACCGGTTGCAGGCGAAGAAGAACTCTCACCAAAAAATATCATCGATGAGTACGGCAGTCTTGTACTGATGGTAGCTGCGATTATTGCTGCCATGTTTGTGCTAAAGAGTCTTCTCTCCAGGCTTAAGGAAGAAAAGATTCTTATTGGCGGCGGTACTCGTTCAGCCGGTGAGCCTCAGCGCCAGTTGGCAAGTCCACTGGGTCCAATTGAACTTGAAGGCGGGTTACAACTTGAGGAAGGTGAGCGGGATATAAAACCACTGCTTGAAGTTGGTGATATTAAGAAGGAAATCAGTGATGAAGCAATACGGAGAAAAGTCCGGCAGGAGAAGATTTCCAATTATGTTTCAAAGAACCCCACCGAAGCTGCTAAACTTATTACAATCTGGCTTAAAGAAGATGAAATGTAAGGAATGTGAGGACCTGTTGTTATGAAGTCAGCTGAAAAATCTATTAAGAATGAGAAATTGCTGGGTGGTTTAAAAGGACCGCAAAAGGCAGCACTGCTGATGATTGCTCTGGATGTTGAGACGGCTGCTGAGGTTTTTAAGAGTCTTGACCCTTCGGATATTGAGCAGATTTCTGCAGAAATCTCCCAGGTAAAAAATGTGCCAACACAGACGATTGATGCGGTGATGGAGGATTATTATGATCTGATCACGGCTCAGGAGTATATGATCGAAGGTGGACTAGAGTATGCACAGCAAGTATTGGAAAAGTCCTTCGGTCCTAATAAAGCTGTTGAGATTATTGAAAAGGTGAAGAGCATTACCGCCTTGCGTGGTTTTGATGTGCTGAAAAAAGTTGATTCCAGCCAGTTAATAAATTTCCTGAGTAAAGAGCATCCACAGACGATAGCACTGATTTTATCCCACCTTAATCCTGATCAGACCGCAAGTGCATTAAAGGAATTGCCTGAGGATGTGCGAAGTGAGGTTGCCTACCGCATTGCAACATTGGGAAAGATAGCACCACAAACTCTGAAACAGATTGAAAAAGTTGTGGATGAACTTGCTGTGTTTTCTATTAACCAGTCAGTGTCGAAAATTGGAGGACCCAGAAGCCTTGCGACAATACTAAACAGGACAAACGTATCGGTAAGTAAGGAAATACTCTCACAGATAGAAACTTTTGATCCTGAGGTTGCTACAGAAATCAAACGACTCATGTTCCTGTTCGATGATATTATCCATATCCAGAATCAGGATATCCAGAAGATCATGAAAGAAGTGGACAGAAAAGATCTTGCACTGGCGTTGAAGATTGCAGATGAGCGCGTGAAACAGAAAATCTTTTCGAATATGTCTGAACGGGCTGCTGACCTGCTCAAAGAGGAACTGGAGTTTATGGGTCCAGTAAAACTGAAAGAGGTTGAGGCTTCTCAGGCAAGAATTATTGATGTGATCAAGATGCTGGAAGAACAGGAAGAGATTTCTCTGAATATCCGAGGCGGAGCCGAAGAGATATATGTCTAAGGTACTGCGTATATCGGGCAAGCCTGCCAGCGTTAAAGTTGTATCTTCAGAAAACGATAATGGGGGTTTTTACCCCCCCGATCAGTTCTCTCCTTACCGAACTCCGCAGGCCGCTAAAGAGATTGAGGCAAAGCACCAGCAATCGCTTCAGGAAAAATATGAAGAGGGATTTCAGGCCGGATATGAAGAAGGAGTGATTCAGGGTGAAAAGGCAGCTATTGATAAACTGAACCAGATGCTTGGGCAAAAGGCACAAGAGCTGAACACGGTACTTGGTTCCATTGAACAGCGGCTCATTGAGCACGATGAATCGTTTGAGACAGTAGTTGCCCAGGTATCACTGATGATAGCAGAAAAGATAATCTGCAGGGAAATTCAGGAAAAATCTATCATTGAACATACAATTCAGCATGCAGTGAAAAAGATCGTCGGTGCAAACGAAGTTACCGTAAAACTGCATCCGGATGACTATGCAATGATACTTGAATCTGGTCAGTCAGAATCCTATGATACAGGATTTACAAAACTCCGTTTTGAACCTACCGACAAAATTCATCGTGGTGGTTGCTATCTGGAATCTGATTTAGGTAATGTAGATGCACGAATCAGTACACTCATCGAAGAACTGGGAGTACAGTTACTCTCTCACCTCACACCCGAGGAAGCCTGATGGAATTGGCTGAAATCACGACTGAAAGAATTACCAATATTCTTGCCCGTACAGATCCTTATAAAGTAAATGGTAAGGTGACAGATGTGGTTGGTTTGGTAATTACCTCGAATGGACCAAGCGCCGTGATAGGTGAAGTATGTAAGGTGATTGACCGTAACGGTGATGAAGTTTGCAAAGCTGAGGTTGTTGGTTTTAAAGAAGGCAAAGTGTTGTCTATTGCCCTTGGCGAGATAAATAACATCTCACCTCAATGTGAAATAGTTTCCACTGGTAAAAGTTTCAAGGTTGGTGTTGGAGAAGGTCTTCTGGGGAGGGTTATTGATGGATTAGGCCGTCCGATAGATGGTAAGGGCGATGTAGATATTACCGGATACAGGGATATCTATGCTGCACCGCCTGATCCAATGATACGTAAAAGAATATCACAGCCGCTGCAAACAGGTGTACGGGCAATAGATGGTCTGTTAACCTGTGGCAGGGGTCAGCGTATCGGAATATTTGCCGGATCTGGTGTTGGAAAAAGTACAACACTTGGCATGATCGCCCGTAACACCGATGCAAGTGTGAATGTTATCATCCTTGTGGGCGAGCGTGGCAGGGAAGTAAAGGATTTTCTTGAAAAGGATTTGGGTGCAGATGGTCTGAAAAGATCAGTAGTTGTGGTTGCAACTGGTGACAAATCAGCACTTCTCAGAATAAAATCAGCATTTCTTGGAACAACGATTGCAGAGTATTTCCGTGATCAGGGGCATGATGTGGTTCTGATGATGGACTCAGTAACCCGTTTTGCGATGGCGCAGCGGGAAATCGGGCTTACTATTGGTGAGCCCCCCGCTTCAAAAGGCTATACCCCCTCAGTGTTCGCGCTGCTTCCAAAACTACTGGAACGTGCAGGTACCAGTGACCGTGGCAGTATCACCGGTTATTACACAGTATTGGTTGATGGTGATGACATGACTGAACCCGTAGCGGATGCAGTACGATCCATCCTTGATGGACATATAGTTCTTTCGCGGAAACTAGCTAACAAAGCCCAGTTCCCGGCGATTGATCCATTGCAGAGTGTCAGCAGGATCATGCCAGATGTTGTAACCAAAGAGCATCGCAAAAATGCCAGTCGTTTTACAGAAATTCTAGCGAACTTCAATGAAGCGGAAGACCTCATCAATATTGGCGCCTATGTAAAAGGGAGCAATCCTAATATTGATCTCGCACTGACGAAGATAGAAGATATTAAAGCATATCTGAAACAGGATCTGGCTGAGTGTACTTCATTCAATGATGCGGTACAGCTGCTCGGAAGGGTGGTTTCGTAAATGGCGAAGTTCCACTATAAGTTCAGATCAGTTGAGAAGGTCAAGGAATCTTTCGAGAAGATTGCGCAGAAAGAACTGGCTGAAGCTGAGATAGCGATTGAACGGAAGCAGGATGAAATCCATGCCACCAGGTTAATGAAACTGGAGGCAATGGCGGGCTTCCCTGATACAGCGGGAAGAATCTCTGTTATTTTTATTCGCCAATCAGCAAAACTTGTTGAGTATTATGATGCACTGATTGTAACTCTTGAAAAGGAGTTAGCTGAACTGATCAAGCATCGAGATCTTAAACAGGAAGAATTAGTGCAAAAAATGAAAGAGCGAAAAATATTTGGTGCCTTGAAGGAAAAGCACAAAGAAGAGTTTTTTGCTGAAGAAGGAAAGACATTTCAAAAGGATATGGACGAAATTGGATTGAATTTGTTTCGCAGAGGTAAAACATGAAAGGAATGTTCCTCTACTTGTTGATCTGTTTAATCGTGTTTATCGGCGTAACCAATGTTATTGTGTACTTCAGTGAGAGGTATGAAAATATTTTTGCCCTGGATTTTTCACCGAAAAAATCACTCCTGCAATATAATATCAGCGTTAGTGAGGACTCGGTAAAGACCGTGATGCAAACCCTGAACCGGGAGGAAGTATTCAGAGAATGGGGAAAGGAAGCCGCAAAACCCTCCCAGGATACTATTGTGGCTGAAAACACAAATATTGCGAATTTAGAGCAAAACCAAACAAATACTACCGGAATTGATACTTCGCAGGCGCAGAAAAACAGAACATCAGCGCCAGATTCATTACAAGCAGTAAGCGGAAAGGGATTTAATCCTAAGGATCGTGAATATATTGCCTGGAAGGAAAAAACCATCCAATTATACGAGACAATGGACGCAAAAAAAGTCGCTCAAGTAATTCAAAGTTTTTCCGATAATATAGCACGGGATTTGATATACTCGATGAAAAAGAAAAAAGCTGCTAAAGTCCTTTCTTTTATGGATCCCGAAGTCGTAGTTCGATTGACAAAGGTACAATGATGGTATTTAACACGATCTTCTTTCAATCGGCTAAATCCGGTGAGACCGGAATCGATAAGCAGGCGGTAAAGTTTTCGAATAGTAATTATCTGTTTGCTGATATTATTGATGTTGTAGTGGATTCATCAGAAGTGGAGGTTCAGGAATCTTCTGCGACAGCCGGAAATGAAAGTCAGTATTTAGCTTTTGCATTTGACATTGGTAAAGGACTACCATCAGAAGCAGTAGAATTTTATAATTCAGTTTTACGCATTTTCCCCAAAATGTCCGGAAATGCGCAACTGAGTAATGGAAATAGTAACGGTAACCTGAAAAGCGAATCAGTGATTCTGAAAAAGGAAGACCTGAATGCATTTCTTGCTCCGTTGTTTGATGAATTATCCCCCATTAATGTGGCACCAAAACAGGATGCCTCAGTCCCTGTTTCACTGTTTGAAGTGGCTGGGACCCTTGTGCTGGAGAAGGCAGAGTCAGCAAACCTGGTTTTGGCTCTTGATCAGCACGGTGGTGATGACCGACTCATAATAATTAATCCCCTCTCCAAGGCCGATCAAAAAAGTATTCTTCCTGGATCATCTGCTTCTGAAGAATATTATCTCGTTAGTCTAGTCCCCTCACCTGTAGCAATTGAGGACACCCCCTCGATTGCAGATCTCGTACATGGATTTGCACTTCCTTTTGATATGGAAAAAGTGCAGTCGCTCAGTGCCGGAGATGGTGCTAAGCTGCTGCATAACCCTTATGCTGAGAATCCCACTGAAGAAGAAAAAAAGATTTCCGAGCTGATCACAGTTTTTAATGCAACTGCATCTATCCCCGTCTATACTTATAATATTATAAAAAACACACCCGTAACTGATGTTGATGCTGCTCTCGGTAAGGACTGGGATAACGGTACTATTGTAAGTCAGGCTAGTGATACAAAAACAGAACATATACTGAACAACCTGAAACAGTTGTTCTCAGAGTTGTTCACGCAAACCAGGGGTGAAATGAATCTTTCCACAACTGGTATTGCTGAAGGTGCGTCACTGGTTATGAAAACCCAGGAAGTCATGACATTACTAGAGGGTCTCATCAGAAGCGGAGAATTAACGCTGGCAGGCTCTGACGGTAAGATGACTGGCAATGATTTGATTGCAAGCCTGCGCTACCTCAGTTACACTGAGGGGGGTGAGAACCAGAAACTCATCTCTATCCAGCCATTGAATATATCATCCAAAGGTGAAACAGATTCATTCCAGGTAAGATTCTATACCCTTACTGGCGATCAGAATGTTGAACAGGTTGTTGCCAGGTTGAAGCTCGGAATAACTAGCGATTCAGGAACTTCGCTACCGATTTCTGAAAAAGTTGGAACCGGTAAGGAACCGCTGGTTCAGGAAACTACTAAGCAAACTATTCATACCGATACATCCGCAGTGCAGAAAATGACATCGATGATCCGCGAACAATTAGCGGCACTCAATCAAATCACAGAAATCGATGATGTATCAATGAACAAAACGTATCCGAGTGTCTGGAAGGAACAGGAAAAAGTAACTGCTGTGAGCAGCAAAGCAGTTGATGTGGATAAGATGCTGAGTGATTTCTTTTCATCAGAAAAAAACATGAAGATGGTATTCCCAACAGGGAAGACTCAACTCGATAATGCGATAACTAGTGATGGGAAGACACTCACTCAGAAAGACGTCAGAGTAACTGGTCATATATATGCTTCCGGAACACACAACTCAGAAAATCCAGAATCCATTCTGACCAGGATGTCGGGTGAGGGAAAGGTTGTGCTTTCAGAGTCGGGCACGGAAGACAAGGGAACAGTAATAGATAAAATCTTTACAGACCCTGTTATCAAAACAGGTGAAAAGACAGAGTCGGGTTTGCCCTTGCACGTTGGGAATAATGAGAAAGAAATCAAAGCTTCAGCAGCTGGAAGGACTACAACCCCAGTAACAAATGGGGGGGATGAGAATTCCAAAAAGTCAGATACAAAACTGACTGAGAATATGTCTTCTGGAAAAACTGTAGATACAAGACAATATAGTGATGGAAAAACTATAGTAGCGAAGAATAATCCTGATACTATAGGTGATTCAGAAGCAGTAAAACCTGAACAGACCGGTAAAGTACTCGATATGGTGAACTCCCATAACGAAACTTCCGATCATGACAGTATTGATAATGCTAAACAGATTATTTCCAAAGACCCCGATCTGAGAACAGTTATACAGAATAAGGGTGAAACCGGTGTTCCTAAACCAGAAACATTTTCAGAAACACATGCGGTCCCACTAAAAGAGGATAAAAATACCGGCTTAAAAACTATAATTGAACCTAAGGCAGGGAACAAAACACTATCGGATAAGAAGGTGCATACCGATCAGGTTCTCAACTTTATGTCTGAAGAAAATCGAAGTACTGGAAGCAGTGATACCAGACGATTACCTGAATCTGAGACTAGTGTAATTGAAATTGAATCATCATTGCGGAAGAGTATTCCAGAGGGAACAACGAATTCCGCAAAGACAGAAATACTAGACAATAAAACCGTCCTTATATCCGGTGTAGATATAAAAGATATACCCTTGATAAAGGAAAAGGTTGTTGAAGCTGTAAAGGGAAAAGAGACTGCTGTTGTTATCGTAAAACGTGGTGATCCAGTTGTTCTTCCGGATATCATCCATGAGAATGAAACTACGTTAGCTTCTAACGGAATGAAAGATACACCTGGTAATGATGTGTTGCGTGCCAATGATGCTACTGGTAAAGAAGCTAAATTGAACACAATTCCAGCAGTTCCTGTGGTTGTGTCTGAACCTGTTCTTGTTGAAGGTACTACAGATGATGTTCAGAAAGCGCTTTCAGAGTTTGCAAAGCTCAATCAGGTTGTTGCGGAAGACGGTATAAAGCAAGTTAAGAATGCTCCTTTACCTGATACAAGTCGTACTGTAAAGGATGGCAGTGTGGTAGTCCATCATGCAGATGAAAAGCTTTTTATTGAAAAAACCGTTGAAATCAAGGATACCCTCATTTCCGGGGATAATATTCGAATTGACAGTGGTAAACCCACCGACAGTTCAAACACGGTGGTATTAATCGCTGAAGCCGAAGAGCTTATCCCGGATACGATCAGATCAGCAGCCCATCCACTCTATGAACAGAAGATTGTGGTTGATACAGAAGTGCCGGATTCGCAGATCTCTGACAGGAAACCTGATTCATCTGTAAGAATGGATAAGTCTGAAGTAACGCTTACGAAACTGCCCGATCAGAAAGCAGTGACGGTTGCAGTAAAGGTTGCACAAATCATTGAAACCGTCATCAGGAACAATGATGAAAAGCCGATAATAGTAGCCGCAGATACTGAAGAGTACGGTAAAGTAATAATAACTGCCAGCAAAGAAAATGGCATGCAGGAAATCGAAGTTGTTATCAATAACCCCGTACTTAAAAAACTTGTAACACAAGTGATAACTGCTAAAAATGAGGATTTGAAAGTTTCTGTTGATACAGATCAGGAATTGAGCGAAATAACAGTTCATCCACAGTCAAAAAAAGAAGGCAAGAATATTTTTGCTGAAACAGGCAAAGATGAGTTCAACCTCGCTGAGCCGATTATAGTGAAGCGGAAATCAGCACCAGTTCCGGAAGATAAGTCCCCGTACGAT
>JAEXTR010000208.1 GCA_023406915.1 Bacteroidota bacterium | reverse complement strand
TCCTCATTCAGGATAGTGATATAATTATCATAGGCATTCAGGCTGGTACCGAAAGCGACGAAGTTTGCCTGCGGGGGAATATTGACGCTTTGTCTGCGCTGGATAATTTCATTGTAGTATTGGTCTGGCGCCTTGTAATATCCCTTTGAGTAGGATTCAAAGATAGAGACGATTGTCGAGTCTCCCCTGCCCGAGGTGCGTCCGGCGAAGGATGTGTCAGTGCCGACGGTGAATTTGGTATAGAGCATATAAGTATAATCGGCAATTCTTTTCTCCTGTTCCTGTTTCCTTGCGATGGCAGCGCGCATGATAGCAGCACCCGGTCCATCGCCTGAGACGACAACCTCTTCCAGTTCATAGGGGGAGACGGCGAGTTTCACATCGAGAGGTTGGTCCATGCCCGTGATTATAATTTTCTGTTTGACTGTTTGGTAACCGACCATGGAAAAGACGATGTTGTATTCCCCCGGTTGCAGTTTCAGGATATAGTTACCATTACGGTCGGTAACGGTTCCCATGGAAGTATTTTCGATACGGATATTGACATAGGGAAGCATCTCACCGGTAGTTGCATCAGTCACAGACCCGAACAGGGTACCGGGACCATCCGCTCCGTAGGTCAGCATGCTTACAGCAATGAGGCATGATAAAAGAATGTTTTTCAGGATCATATAGATACAAGAACGCAGCAGATGGAGTGGGAGTTCAAACAAAAAAATCCGTTCCCCGGATGAATCATATATCCAGGGAACGGATGATGTCAGAAAAAGGGGGAGAGATTATTCCTCTTTTTTAGCTCTGAGGGAATCCCAAATCATATAGCCACAGAGGAGGAGGAACATCAGGAGAGAAAGCATCTCTGCTGATTTTGATTCCTGCCATACCTCATTCAGCCAATCCACATTCATATAGCGCATCACTGCGGCAAGCACACCCATCAAAGCACCACCGGCGATAAAGCCAGATGCAATAAGGGTACCTCTTTCGGTTCTTGCTTTGTTCAGCTTTTCATCCTTACTGCGGGTGGCAACGATGTGTGATATAATACCACCAATCAGCACAGGTGTATTGAGTTCCAACGGCAGATACATGCCCAATGCGAATGCAAGTGCAGGTATCTTGAGGAAAGTGAGCACAAGCGCCATAAATGCCCCGGCTACATACAGAAGCCAAGGAGCTGGCTTGCCAGACATCAGGGGCTCGATCACGGCTGCCATTGCGTTTGCCTGAGGAGCGGGCATTTCTGCACTGCCAAAAGTGTAGGTATCTGCAAGAATCTTGATCACGATACCAACGGTTGCAGCTGAAAGCAGAGTACCGAGGAACTTGAATCCTTCCTGTTTGTAAGGAGAGGTTCCGAGCCAGTATCCGATCTTGAGATCGGTGATGAAACCGCCAGCCATAGAGAGGGCGGTACACACAACACCACCAATGATGAGTGCAGAGACCATTCCTTTTTCACCCTGCAAACCAACCGATAGAAGCACGATTGAAGAAATTACCAGCGTCATCAGGGTCATGCCTGAAACGGGGTTGGTGCCCACAATGGCGATTGCATTTGCTGCTACGGTGGTAAAGAGGAATGCAATGATGATCACGATCATCAGTCCAACAAATGCCTGGAAGACATCATGCACCACAAAGAAGTGGAAGAATGCAAAGAGCAATAACGCAGTGATGATAATGCCGGAAACGATATAGATCATCGGGAGGTCTTTTTCGGTACGGAGTTGATTATCAGCGATCTTCTTCTTACCGAAGATTTCTGTTGCTGCCAGTCCGAAAGCTGTCTGAATGATCTTTGAAGACCTGATGATGCCGATGATACCTGCCATAGCGATGCCACCGATACCGATGTAGCGTGCATAGTTTCTGAAGAGGAATTCAGGGGTTGCAGCTGCAAGCTGCTGTGCTGCCTGACTGCCATCTGCAAACTGATCCGCCACGAAAGCGACCAGAGGTACCACAACATACATTGATACGAATGAACCGGATGCAATCACGAGCGAGTACTTCAGACCGATGATGTACCCCAGCCCCATCACCGCTGCACCGATATTGACTGAGAAGATCAGTTTATACTTATCTGCAACTGCCTCACCGAGAGCAAAAGCACGGGTAGTGAAGACTTCCTTCCAGAAGCCAAAGGTTGCAACGGTAAAATCATAGATACCACCAACCAGACCACTTGCCACCAGCACCATTGCCTGATTACCCCCTTTTTCTCCTGCGACCAGCACTTCTGTTGTTGCAGTAGCTTCAGGGAAAGGGAACTTACCATGCATTTCGGCAACGAAGTATTTCCTGAATGGAATCAGGAAGAGAATACCAAGAAATCCGCCGAAGAGGGATGAAAGGAAGATATGGTAGAAGTTTGTTTCGAGTTCAAGGATATAGAGGGCGGGGATGGTAAAGATGGCACCAGCCACAATTACACCGCTTGACGCGCCAATAGATTGAATAATAACGTTTTCCCCAAGTGCCTTATTCCGCTTCGCCAGGGTTGAGAGTCCAACTGCAATAATTGCAATCGGAATTGCGGCTTCAAATACCTGACCGATCTTCAGCCCCAGATAAGCGGCGGCTGCAGAAAAGAGCACAGCCATCAGCAATCCGAGTGAGACTGACCATAGATTGGTTTCAGGAACAATTTCAAGTGGGGACATAATCGGCTTGTACACTTCTCCCGGTTTGAGTTCGGAATAGGCGTTATCAGGAAGGCCGACAGGTTGGGTAGTTTGGTGTTCGCTCATATCAGGTCTCCGAATGGAACAAAATCAATGAATAACAGACGCATTAAGATAATAAAAAAACCATTACAGAGCCGGGCATATCATGGAAATACAAAAAATGATATGCCCGCCCGTAATGGTTTATCAATGCTGTGCACCGAACTTATTTAATTGAGTTCAGTACCTTCATATAGTTGGCTCTTTCGAACTGGGAAGGATCAGCAATATTCATATAGCTCATGCTGCCTCTCATCTGCTCGATAGATTCATACTCATTCACTTCCATCCACAGTTTCATCTTGGTCAGCACATCGGTGATGTGGCTGGGTCCGAACTTAAGGATAGCGGAGAGCATCTGGGTAACCTTAGCACCAGCCATCATCATCTTCAGCACATCTTTTTCGCTGTAGACGCCACTGGTGGCGGCGAGGTCGCAGCCAAGGCGCTTATACAGAATGCCAACCCAGCGCAGCGGAAGGCGCATTGCCATCGGGGTGCTGAGGAGAACATTCGGTACAACTTCAAGGTTTTCCAGATCAATATCCGGCTGATAGAAGCGGTTGAACAGAATGAGTCCGTCAGCGCCAGCTTTATCCAGCTGATATGCCATATTAGCGATTGAGCTGAAGTAAGGGCTCAGTTTCACTGCCACAGGAATTTTCACTGCTGATTTCACTGCTTTCACGATATCGATGTAGGTCTGCTCGATTTCCTGCCCGGTACGGGTAAGATCGGTAGCAAGTGCATAGATATTCAGTTCCAGCGCATCGGCACCAGCCTGTTCCATCTTTTTTGCGTACTCAATCCAACCGCCGGTTGATTTACCGTTCAGTGATGCGATTACCGGAATATCCACGGCTTCTTTTGCCTTACGGATATGCTCCAGGTATTCAGAAGGACCGAGCTTGAACTCATTGGAAGCAGGATAGTAGCTGAGTGCTTCGGCAAAGCTTTCATTATGTGCGGTGGTGTAGTGGTGCAGTTCCAGCGCTTCCATTTCAATCTGTTCTTCGAACAGAGAGTAGAGTACGATGGCAGCAGCACCGGCATCTTCCAATGCCTTGATATTTCCGATCTCAGTTGAAATCGGACCGGCTGACGGGACAATCGGGTTCTTTAACTCCAGTCCCAGGTATGTTGTTTTCAGATCCATTGTTTAACCTTTCGAAATTTCAATTGAGACAGTTATTCTTGTACCGGATTATCCACTGTAGCGGCAGCCATACGTTCGTAGGCTTTCCAGCGTTTTACGACGTCTTCCTGTGCGTATTCCATCAGTGCTTTTGCCACTTCCGGATGGGACTTCGTCAGCATCTTATAACGGGTTTCCATATAAGCGTAATCCTTGAACGGTATCTTCAGACCCTTTGATTCGAGCTTGAACGGATTCTTTCCTTCTTTGCTCCATTCAGGGTTAAAGCGGAACAGCGGCCAGTAACCGGTATCTACAGCGGCTTTCTGGTTCTTCATTGCGGTTTCCATATTGATACCGTGTGCAATACAGTGTGAGTATGCGATGATCAGTGACGGACCGTCGTAGGCTTCGGCTTCTGCGAATGCCCTTACGGTCTGAAGGTCGTTGGCGCCCATTGCAACTTTAGCAACATATACATTGCCATAAGCCATAGCCATCATACCGAGGTCTTTCTTAGCCAGTGGTTTTCCGCCGGCTGCGAACTTTGCAACTGCACCGATCGGGGTGGATTTTGACATCTGTCCGCCGGTGTTGGAATATACTTCGGTATCCAGAACGAGAATATTGACGTTCTTGCCTGAAGCGAGTACGTGATCAAGTCCACCGTAGCCGATATCATATGCCCAACCGTCACCACCGATGATCCAAACGGCTTTCTTCACCAGGTAATCAGCAATGCTGAGGAGGTGGAGGAAGTCAGTCTTTTCATCCTGATTCTGTGTGGCATTGCTCAGTTCAGTTACCTTTGCTTTCAGTGCTGCTACGCGCTCGCGCTGATCGAAGATACCAACTTCATCTTTCTGGTCAGCATTCAGGATGCCATGTACCAGATTTTCACCGATAGCAGATGCGTACTTGGTGATCAGGTTCTTTGCCTGCAGGTTGTGCTTATCGATTGCGAGTCTGAAGCCAAAACCAAATTCAGCATTATCTTCGAAAAGTGAATTTGACCATGCCGGACCGCGACCATCTTTATTCTGTGACCATGGGGTGGTAGGCAGGTTACCGCCATAGATGGAGGAGCAACCAGTAGCGTTGGCAATGATTGTCCTGTCGCCAAAGAGCTGGCTGACCAATTTAACATACGGGGTTTCGCCGCAACCGGAGCATGCACCCGAGAACTCAAACAGTGGTTCAAGGAACTGTGAATCCTTCACCTGGGTTACATTCAACTTGCGTCTGTCAAATTCAGGAATGGTAAGGAAGAAATCCCAGTTTGTGCGTTCGCGTTCGCGCAGCGGAATCTGTTCCTGCATATTGATTGCCTTCAGGCGGGTTTCCTGCTTGTTCTTTGCAGGGCAGATATCAACGCAGATACCGCAGCCGGTACAGTCTTCAACTGCAACCTGAATAGAATAGAGCAATCCTTCGCCATGTTCCTTGCCTTTGAACTTTGTCCATTTGAAGGTCTGCGGAACATCCTTAAGGGCTGATTCATCATAAATCTTTGCGCGGATGGTTGCATGCGGGCAAACCAGTACGCATTTGTTACACTGAATACAGGTATCAGCATCCCATACAGGAACTTCGAGGGCGATATTTCTCTTCTCCCACTTTGTTGTTCCGGTTGGGTAGGTACCGTCAACAGGCATTTTTGAGACAGGGATCGAATCACCTTTACCGGCAATCATCTGACCAGTAACTTCCTTAATGAAGGCAGGTGCATGTTCGGGAACTGCTGGTCTTATGGTGATTTTGGAAGTGATAGCAGCAGGCACCTCAACTTCGTGGAGGTTTTCAAGGGTTCTGTCGACCGCCTGGAAGTTCATTTCAACAACCTTGTCCCCCTTTGATCCGTAGGTCTTTTTGATTGCCTTCTTGATCATTTCGATTGAGGTTTCACGGTCGAAGATTTTAGAAATTGCGAAGAAGCAGGTCTGCATGATAGAGTTGATTCTGCCACCCATACCGGTTTCATTTGCCACCTTGTAGGCGTCAATGATATAGAATTTCAGCTTCTTGCTGATCAGATCGCGCTGTACTCTTTCAGGAAGGGAATCCCAAACTTTGTCAGCAGGGACCTGGGTATTCAGCAGGAATGAACCACCTTCCATGGCATCACCGAGCATATCGAATAGCTCAAGGAAGACCTGCTCATGGCAGGCAATGAAGTTCGCCTTGGAAATGAGGTAGGTTGATTTGATCGGTTTAGGACCAAAGCGAAGGTGGGAGATTGTTGTAGAGCCGGATTTCTTTGAGTCGTACACAAAGTAACCCTGTGCGAAGTAATCAGTTCCTTCACCAATAATTTTAATGGAGTTTTTATTTGCACCGACGGTACCGTCTGCACCCAAACCGTAGAACTTGCCACGGAACGTTTCAGGGAACTCAACTGAGAATGCAGGATCGTAATCAAGACTTGAGTTGGTAACATCATCAATAATGCCAACAACAAAATGATTCTTCGGTTTTGCGTTACCAAGATTATCAAAGATCGCCTTTACCATAGCAGGGGTGAACTCTTTTGAAGAGAGACCATATCTGCCTGATATTACTTTCGGGTAAGCGAACGGCAGTGTGCCTTCATTCATTCTTTCAGAGAGTGCAGCAAGCACATCGAGGTAAAGCGGATCACCGGTTGAACCGGGTTCTTTGGTGCGGTCAAGCACTGAGATGTATTTTACTGTTTTTGGCAGAGCATCAATGAATGCTTCGATTGAGAAAGGACGATAGAGGCGAACTTTCAGCAGACCGATCTTTTCACCCTTCGCAGTGAGGTTGTTCACGGTTTCTTCAGCTGCTTCAGCACCTGAGCCCATCATGATGATCACTTTTTCAGCATCAGCTGCACCAACATAATCAAACAGGTGGTACTGTCTGCCGGTAAGTGCTGCAAATTTATCCATCATTTCCTGTACGATTCCGGGGCATGCCTGGTAGTACGGATTGACGGTTTCGCGACCTTGGAAGTAAACATCCGGATTCTGTGCGGTGCCCCTCATAACTGGACGATCAGGGGTGAGAGCCCTTTTTCTGTGTTCGATAATCAGTTGACTGTCGATCATCGCCTTCATATCTTCAACTGTCAGCTGTTCGATCTTCATCACTTCGTGTGAGGTTCTGAAACCATCAAAGAAGTGAATAAAAGGAACGCGTGCTTTCAGGGTAGCTGCCTGTGAAATCAGGGCAAAGTCCATTACTTCCTGAACTGAGTTTGAAGAAAGGAGAGCGAAACCGGTTGAGCGGGTTGACATCACATCACTATGATCTCCGAAGATGGAGAGTGCCTGAGCAGCAATGGAGCGGGCGCTAACATGAAATACCGTTGAGGTAAGTTCACCGGCAATTTTGAACATATTGGGGATCATAAGGAGCAATCCCTGCGAAGCTGTAAACGTAGTGGTTAAAGCACCAGCCTGGAGTGCACCGTGCACACTGCCTGAGGCTCCGCCTTCACTCTGCAATTCGCTTACTGAAGGTACTTCCCCCCAGATGTTCTTTTTGTTTTCGGCTGCCCATGCATCACACCATTCAGCCATATTTGATGAAGGTGTGATAGGGTAGATAGCGATCACCTCATTGGTATGATACGCCACATATCCGGCAGCTTCGTTTCCGTCGATAGTTACTTTTAGTCTTTCCATTGTATTTCCGAATGTTTAGTTTTCGTTTTCGTAAATCTGCATAAAACTGCCAAAAATCGTACCAACCATTTTCTTTTGATTTTGCCCCGTTTTGATCACTTTTTTTTGCTTTTTTTATAGATTCAGAATCCCGGCTCTTTATATTCTTACTTTTAAGAAGGAGAAACGATTTTGCGGGTAAAAGCAATGAAGACTTACATTAATTTCCGGTACAAATTCCAATAAAAAGTTGTGTTTTTCGTAGAAATCAGCATTTTCGAGAGAATTTTTCCTACAGGTATGTGGAAGGTTGGGATGCGCTTGGTAAAAAGAGGTGTTATTCTGCGGTTTTTTGGTCTTTACTATCCTGAGGGACATCAGTCAGCGGTAAGACGGACTGTTCCGGTTGGGGGATCGGAATATGTTCTGACTCTGGTCCCTTGACTTCTTTCTGTTCTTTTGGGGGTTGATTATCGATATCAATCATCTTGATGTTTTTCAGGTAGTCAGATATTTGCAGATGTTTCAGGAGTTTCAGTTGGTTGAGGACGTCGGTAATCTCATCAGTGGCGGTTTCCAGATATTCAAGGCGCCGCTTCAGGTTTTCCTTTGACATCTCATCCTTTTCAATTTCCCTGCGCAATGCAGAGACCGAAAGTTTCATGACCGTGAGGGGTTGCTTGATCTTATGATTTGCAGTGACAACTGTGGCTGCGTAAATGTTCATCTTTTCAGATTCCACCAGTGCCTTTTGGGCATTACGGAGTTTGAGTGCAGACCTGATACGTGCCACGATCTCCAGGCGGTTGTATGGCTTTTTGATGTAATCAAAGGCACCGGCTTCAAGTCCGGCACTGGTATCTTCTGCGGAGGATTTAGCTGTGACCATGATCACAGGCGTGTACATGGTGCGTGGATCGGAAGTGAGAATCTGACAAACTTCAAGACCAGTGATACCTGGCTTCATCACATCCAGTAACACAAGATCAGG
>JAEXTR010000196.1 GCA_023406915.1 Bacteroidota bacterium | reverse complement strand
TACCAGGGCTATTCCGGGATGCCTCTGGCACGTTTCCACAGCTTCGAGCCCATGCTCTGCATACAAAGTCTGATATCCCGCTTTTTTGAGTATTGCATCGAAGACCACATAATTTTGCCGGATATCCTCAGCGATCAGAATGGTTGCATCGTCTGAACTAATTGCAGCAGGGATATTGGCTTCAGCAGCATGGTGTGAGGTTACTATTGAAGAAGGGAGTGTTATGATAAACGTTGAACCAGTTCCCTTTTGTGACTCCACAAATACTTTTCCGCCCATCAAAGTTACCAGTCCGTTAACAATAGAGAGCCCCAGCCCGCTTCCTTCATATCCCCGGGTGCTCGAAAGGTCTTCCTGAAAATAGGGCTCAAATATCTTATCCTTGTTTTCTGCACTTATTCCGATACCAGTATCCTTCACCCATATCTCAAGTACAGGTCCGGGAACGGAAAAACCGACGGTCACACCTCCTGTTTGCGTAAACTTTTCAGCATTGTCAATCAGATGCCTGAACACCTTAAAAAACAGTTCTTTGTCAGCTGTTATAATAACCGGCTCAGGTGTCTCTGGGAACTCAGTTTGCAAAACCACTTTTTTCTGACGAAACCGAAGCTCAAACTCTTCAGTCAGATCGCAGAAAAAATCAACCAGATCAAACTGGTCAGGTCGTTGACTCATGCTACCGGAAACCAGCTGTGAGATATCAAGAAAATCGGTGACAGTCTGAATCAGTCTGGTTGCACTCTTTTTGAGTCCGGAAAGATACTCGGTTCGTTCTTCATCAGTTAACTCCTCCTGTGCCAGCAACTGATTAAATCCAAGAATACCATTGAGCGGTGTTCTGATTTCATGAGAAACATTATTAATGAATGCAGTCTTTAGCCTAGAACTTTCTTCTGCCTTTTCTTTAGCGGTCTGAAGTTCAGCTGTCCTCTGATGTACGAGTTCCTCAAGATGGTCTTTATAGTCAGCGAGTTCTGAGTATGCCAGTTTCAGTGCTCCTTCTGACACCTGGAGTTTCTCACAGATATCCTGTATCTGAAGCCTGGAATTATACAATGCAAGATGTGTGCTGACCCTGACTGTGATCTCCTGAATGTTAAACGGTTTTGCAATGAAATCAACCGCCCCTACCTGAAAGCCCTTCACAAGGGTATCGGTATCGGATCTGGCTGTCAGAAAAATCACCGGAATTTGCTTCAGGCGCGGATTCTCTTTTATTCGCCTGCACACTTCAAATCCGTCAATTCCTGGCATCATTATATCAAGCAGAATAAGCGAGGGTTGGTTATGCTCCAGCAGTCTGAGCGCATTCTCGCCGTTATTTGCAAAACTGATGGAGTACTCAGCCCCAAGTATGGTACCAACAACTTTTAGATTGTTCGGATGATCATCAACCACCAGAATTAGGTCTTTTTTTGTTGTCACGCTATTCTCTTCCATCAATTCCTCTGCTCTGATAAAATTTCCAAAAACACTTTAATACTTCTTTGAACCCTGTCGAAATCAAATTCGTCCAGTGCAGTCCTGAGTTCAGCATTCACTTTCCTGATACCAGGGCTTTCGGTAGTGTCAGCAAACTGCCCGATATCAGCAATCAGTTCTGCCAGTTCATCAATTACCATGAAGCCAGCCTGTGCTGCGATTCTTGAGTGGAACTGCTCCCTGAATGCAGCAAGGGCTTCCTGACTGATCATCGTGGTACTATCTACCTGATGTTCTGTTCTTTCTGCATCAGGCTGATCAGATATCTTATGAGGGAGAAATCTCTTCAATTCGTTAACCAGCGTTCTTCTGTTGACTGGCTTATTGAGATATCCGTCAAACTGCTCTTTGAGTCTGTTGATCTCGCTTTTCATGGTAGAGGCGGTCAGTGCTATTACCGGAATGTTGCGTAGCTCAGGATTATCTTTAATCCTCATTGTAGCCTCATAGCCATTCATACCAGGCATACGGATATCCATGAACACGAGATCAGGGTGCATGGTCTGTGCCATTGTAACAGCCTGCGCTCCGTCAGCAGCTTCAAACAAAGCCAGATCATAACTTTTCAGAAAATTGATCACAAGTGCTCTGTTATGTTCAACATCATCACATATCAGGATTTTTGATCCAGAAAAAGTTACTTCTTCATGATCCCAGGTGTACTCCTGTTGCTGAATTACCGATTCGTTGGAATATCCAACATGCTGAAATGATACCGTAAATGTGCTTCCGGCACCCGGCTCACTTTCTACGCTGATACTTCCGCCCATAAGTTCACAAAGCCGTTTACTGATGGTGAGTCCCAGACCGGTACCTCCAAAACCTCTGGCTCCGCCGCTGGATACCTGAGTGAATGAATCAAATATTCTCTGCTGATCCTCCTTTTCAATACCAATGCCCGTATCGGCAATGGCAACAGAAAAATCAATATATTCCTGATCAGTATGTGTTACAGACACACTGATTCTCACTTCTCCGGAAGGGGTGAACTTAATTGCGTTACCTATCAGGTTCAGCAATACCTGACGCAACCGAACCTCATCCAGGAAAATCGTCTGAGGTAAATCTTCCTCGTACTCAGCAATGAATTGTAGATTTTGCTCCTGCAGTTTGGGCTCAAAAAGCTGATTCAGTTCTGCAATAACCACCCTTATATCTGTCGGTTCAGGTGAAATATCCATGAAACCGGCTTCAATCTTTGAGAGATCAAGAATATCATTAATCAGAGAGAGAAGAGTTTTCCCGCTATCCAGTATTGTATGAAGATACTTCTTTTGCGATTCATCATGCGTCGTATTTAGCATTATCTCACTGAATCCGAGAATCGAATTCATTGGCGTCCGTATTTCATGACTCATATTTGCAAGGAACTCAGACTTCACCTTGCTGGATGCCTCAGCTTTCACAAGTGCAGCGTCCAGCTCCTGGTTTTTCTTTTCCAGTTCATCTGACTTATTCTGAAGTGCGAGATAGGTATCTCTTCTGTTTTGCAGATTAACGAGCATCTGGGCAAAGAGCAGGAGAAGAGCCCTTTCTTTTTCAGAATAGTAGTGGTGATGCCGCACTGAGTCAAACCCAACAAAACCTATGCAGGTGCTGTGCTGCATGATGGGAATGGCTATCAGACTTTTGATCCCCTGTGGTTCAAGAATTTGTCTTACACCATCATCCTCAGCTAAAGCAAATACATCATCAATATACAGCGTTTTTCCCTTTTGGTGTTTTTCTGTCCATTGAGGGATGGCATCCATGGGGACATCCTGAAGATTATCGATCTCTGGACTGGTGCCCTCACTGCACCATTCATGCGTATTACTGCATGTATATGCCTTCCAGTCATAGGAAAAGATATACGCCCTGTCAGCACCCGCGAAGAGAGATATATCCCCAAGTGTTTTATTAATCACTTCTTCTATTTCACCAAGATCAATATTGATATATCTGGTTGCAATGTTCATCAGGATGCTTTGAAGTGCACCCTGCTCAACCAATGCCTTTTCAATCCGCTTGCTCTCTGTTACATCAAGTGTAATACCTATAAGACCTGTTACAATTCCATGGACGTTTCGAAGGGGAACCTTTGATACTTTCAGGTCATGTACCCTGCCGTCCTGGTCAGTAAGGGTTCCCTCTGCATTTATAACTGTTTTACCGGCGTTCAACACAAGCTTATCCTCAGCATCAGCTGCCATGGCATCTTTTTCCGGGAACAGATCAAAATCAGTTTTACCAATTACTTCGCTTTCCATATTCCTGCCA
>JAEXTR010000314.1 GCA_023406915.1 Bacteroidota bacterium | reverse complement strand
GTCTGAGCTCTACCGCGCTAAATGTATCACTTTTCCCGTGTACTGCCACATCTATCAGATCAAGGACTCTGTGTTCATATGTATGGGCATTCAGGATTAGTCTCATCCCACGCTGTGCCATCTGTTCGCACAAATGCTGATCGGGAAGGTACCTGGATACTACTTCTGTGATCGTGCTATCATCGTAGGCAATGTAATCTTCACCTTCAATAAACATTTCTTCCTGACCGTTACCATACGTCATATCAGAGAGAAGACATGCACCAGTTGACATTACTTCAAAGAATCTCATATTCAGATCGTTTTTCACGGCGTTATTAAACACGATCCTTGACTTTCTGAATACAGCAACCATCTCATCCCAGAAAGCCCGTTCATAGTGAATGTTGTGCTCTTCTGCCAGCTTATTGAGCAAAGTTTCTCTTCTGGATCCGATACCAACAGACCCAACAAATCCAATATCATATACTCTCTCATCATCCCCGGGAGACATCAATACAGGATCAGCTCCCAGAGGTATCCAGTACACATGAGCAATCCCAGCTGCTTTGAAGTCACTGATATACTCTTTCTGAGCAATAAACACATAATCGAAGTGTTTTGCCCATTCAAGATGCTGTGGAAGGTTCAGATGTGAATCAATCAGATAACATGCTTTCGGACAGGTGAGCTGACTCAGATTCTGCGGAAAGAATATATTGACTGACTCAACCCATAGGAAAAGATTGGGATGAAGGTGAGCCGGCATTACTTTCAGAGCTTCAGCGAAACTAAATGAGGAATCGCATGGAATATCAAGATCAACGATAGGGACCTTCATATTCTGCAGGTTCCACATCTCTACAATTTTATCTCCGATTTTTGGTCCAAGGGTGATTACCTGGTGGTGCTTTCTGAGTGCCCTTTCAAAATAAACGGCTGTTGTTACTGGATACGAAACGTAAGAAAGCCAGATTGTGAGTTTCTGCATGGCACGGCTCTGATTTATGAGTAGTATTTTTGATTCTTGTATTAAAATCGTATTATAACTTACTATGGAATTTACAATTATGAAAGAAGAATTTCGTGATTGACCAGTTGAAGAAGACAGCGGTCAATGAGTTTCGGAAAGGCAACCGCCAGGAAGCCGTGATAATGCTCAGGGAGTTCCTGAATCAGAATCCTGATGCAAAGGAATTGTACCCGATTCTTGGATATATGGCTTTTCAGATAGATGATAGAAAAACCGCAGAAGTTGCGCTGGAACATGATATCGGATTGCCTGAGTGCGACAAAAATTCATTTATAATGCTCTGTGTATTGCAGTCCATGACTGATTCACAAAAAGCGCTGGAAACAGCACTCCTTGGTATCAAGAGCCACCCCCATTGTGCGGAATTGTACAATCTTGCCGGAATGTATCAAACAGCAGGGGGGAGTCCTGAGGATGGTAAAACACTCTTTCAGAAGGCAGTTTCGCTTGAACCGGAAGACACAGAATACCGTTATAACCTGGCAGTATGTAAAATCCACCTAAAAGAATACGAAGATGCATTGACCCTCCTGCATTCAATGCATGATAAAAACCCGATTCCTTCCGGATACTTTTTGCACGTCGCACTTTGCCATGATAATCTTGGTCACTTTAATCGTGCTGCTGAGTTGTATGAAGAGCTGGTATCTGAAAATCAGGATGGTATTGCTGCACTTAATCTGGCAAGAATGTTTAGAAGAACTGGTCGGGACCCTGTGGTTACCTCCGATCTTTACAGAAGAGCGTTGGAACTTCAGGAACTGAGTAGCACTGTTGCAGAGGAGTATGCGGATGTCCTTCTGGAGTCGGGCAGGTATGAAGAACTTCTTACGTTCATTGAGAAAGCAAGAGCAGGTATGATGGCATCGCCTCTCCTGGACCGAATTCTTGCAGACGGTTTAAGCAGAATGGGTGATACTCAGTCAGCTGAGAGGCATTTGGTACAGTTGATTGAACAAGATAAAAACGACTGGGTATCTATGAACCAACTTGCCATAATTTGTAAAGAAGATGGGAGGCTAAAAGATGCGCTTGCATGGATAAAAATGGCTGCCATCCTGAATCCATCTCATCCGGAAATTCTGTATAACCTTGCAAACCTGCTGCATGGCAATGCCCCCGAGCCAGAAGTAATTCAGGTGTATCATCAGGTATTGGAAATTGAGCCCAGGCACACTAAGGCCTTGAATGATCTGGGTATGATCTGGTTGAATAAGGATGAATACCGGAAGGCAGAGGAGTGCTTCAAACGGGCGCTCGCAATCACATCAACGATGCCAGAATTGCTGAACAACTATGGAATGTATCTGTATCAGACAAGGCAGTATGAATTTGCCGAGAGAATTCTAAAACGTGCAATTCAACTACAAAGTGATTCCCCTGAATTGCATAAAAATCTTAGTATGATTCTTCTGGTTCAGGGAAAACTTGAGGAGGGGTTCTTCCATTATGAGTGGCGGCTTAAAAAAGAACAGAGACTACCTTACAAGATGCCTGCAGATAAGGCAGACATTGCTGGAAGCAAAGTATTAGTGTATCATGAGCAGGGATTAGGGGACACGATTCAGTTTATCAGGTACGTTAAGACCCTGGTTGAGATTGGAGCAGAAGTATTTGTGGAACTGCCGCTTGAGCTGCACCCACTCTTTCAAAATGTTTCATGGATATCTAAACTACTGAAGAAGAGTGAAACTCCCGGTGTCATCAGTCAGTGTGATTATATCATTCCTGTGATGTCGCTACCAGGATTTTTTACGAAAGAACTTGCTGATATTACTGACGCAGGTAAGTACCTGATCCCCGACTCAGAAACAGCTAATAAGTGGAAGAACATGACTGCTGTAAAAAATCTAAAAATAGGTTTTGTCTGGGGCGGGAATAAGAAACAAGTGAACGATTTCAGAAGGTCATTACCACCGGAATTATTGACCCCTCTAATGAGAATACCTGACACCTCATGGTTCTGCCTGCAGATGAACAGGGATGATGAGTACGATGCAATTTTTTGTTCATTAAAAAATACTGTTCCCTCACATAGATACATCAAAGACTTCAGCGATACAGCTTCCCTCATCTCGCAACTTGATATTGTAGTTACGGTGTGTACGTCGGTTGCACATCTCTCAGGTGCATTGGGAAAGCATACAGTACTCCTGTTAGCGTATGCTGCTGACTGGCGCTGGTTTTCAGACCGCACTGACTCACCGTATTATCAAAACATGTTCCTTTTCCGTCAACACGCTCCGGGTGAGTGGGAATCGGTTATTCGGCAGGTGAAAGAATACCTGACTGAAGTACAGGCCAGGTTCTAAAGAGGTCTGTAACTTATTGTAAAATAATAGAGTTATCCAGAATCCATGATTGAAAAGTGACCTTTTTTCTTTCGTGGAAATCAGTAATTTGTATTGTGGTGTTACGATGGCTCCGTCCAATCTCCTCATTTCAGAAAAAAGCGAATGGAATCAATTATTTTTGAAAAAACGCTAAACTTTTTATTGCAAGTCTCGATAATACCATTGAAAACACGATCAAGTAAGGACACTTGATTGATCATATAAAAAAAACATGGAGGTATATTATGGGATTCAGGATCAACACCAACGTCGATGCGTTAAGTGCATACGTTAACCTGGACAAAACTAACAAGATGGCAACCCAGGCTCAGATGCGTTTAGCATCGGGCAAAAGAATCAATTCGGTTGCTGATGACACATCAGGCTACAACATCGGAAAGAGTCTTGAGGGTCGTCTTCAGGTTATGAAATCTGCCCAGTTTAACATCGGATCCGCTAAGAATCTGCTTTCAACTGCTGAAGGAAGCCTTTCAGGCGTTAATGACCTGTTGATTAAAATCGAAGGTAAGATGTCTGATGCTACAAACCCGACAGCTGACCGTGCAAGAATTGCTGACGATATCAAAGCTCTTGCTTCAGAAATTCAAAGCACTCTCGAATCAACGAAGTTCAACAACACTTCGTTACTGTCTGGCACTGCTGCTGCAGGCGGTTTTACATTCCAGATTGGGCCAGAACTGTCAGCTGACAGATTGAAGCTCGATTTTGCTGATAGCTTACTGACAGGTACTAATGTTGCTACCAACATCAACACCTCAATCGGTAACTTGAAGACCCTTACCGCTGATCATATCTCTGGATATGATTCATCAGCCAGCATGGGACTCCAGTCCTTAGCTCAGAACCTTGGTTCATTGAAATCAGCAGTATCCACTGCACTCGGTAAGATCGGTAACTTCTCACAGCGTCTTGATATTAAGGACGATGTTCTGAACACCGCTATCACCAATACGCAGTCAAGCTACAGCCGGATCTTTGATGCCGATATGGCAATGGAGCAGTTGAATGCTACGAGAGGTTCAATTATCGGTCAGGCAGGTCTGACAATGCTTGCTCAGTTGAATCAAGCACCAGGTCAGGTACTTTCACTGTTCAGATAAAAGAATTCTCTTCAGTGTTTTCGAGCCTCTCTCCCCGGAGAGAGGCTTTAATTTAAAGTGATAGCTTGATCGAAAACATGGAAGTTCTGCAATAGTCAGCATTGGATGCTGCCCTAATCAACTGTTGAAATATATTCTCTCTTTCCGGAAATCAATCAAAGGATTATTCAACCGGAAAGTAATAGGACTCCTGTAATGATGATGACTTCTCCTTATATGAATAAACAAAATAATCTGGCTGATATCTATCTCACAAAAGAGATAATGGAAGCTACCCCTCAAAAATTATTATTAAAAGTGTATGATTTTACTATTCAGCAGGCTCATCAGAAGGATATGCTGAAAACCAATAAGGGGCTTCAGGTACTCATTGACTCCCTTACATTTGAAATACCTGAAGCAAAAGAAATCGCTGTCGGTTTCCTCCGGCTCTATCAGTATTGCCAGGATCAGGCAAGAAAAAGAGATTTTGATATTGTTGTAAGGATCCTTACTGATCTTCGTGATGCCTGGCGGACCATGTTCCGTGATAAAGGCCTTATCTGATTTTTATCCTCCAAAAAGGCTGACTGTGTGATAGGCGGCAACCGGGTGTTGTAATTGTCCTTACGTATCGTGCTCCTCAACCTTTCCTGTTTTCCATATCACACAGTCTCGCTTTTCCCCTATTTTAAATTAAACTTAATTTAATTTTATCCGATAATACGCTGTAATTCGGTGAGTGTTATTTTACCGGAAAGATATTTATCATAAAAACACAAGGTGTGTTATGGGCTTCAGAATCAATACTAATGTCGATGCGCTCAGCGCATATGTCAACCTTGATAAAACAAATAAAATGGCTACGCAGTCCCAGCTGAGGCTTGCATCCGGTAAGAGAATCAACTCGGTAGCGGATGATACCTCTGGCTATAATATCGGGAAAAGTCTTGAGGGCAGGCTACAGGTTATGAAGAGTGCACAGTTTAATATTGGCTCAGCAAAAAACCTGCTTTCTACTGCTGAAGGAAGTCTTGCTGGTGTAAATGATCTTTTGATAAAGATTGAAGGGAAGCTATCTGATGCGACAAACCCGACAGCGGATACTGCCAGAGTTGCTGATGATATCAAGGCATTAGCAAATGAAATTCAAAGTACTCTTGAATCAACAAAGTTTAACAATACCGCTCTCCTTACCGGAGCCACTGCAGCGAAGGGGTTTACATTTCAGATAGGTCCAGAGCTATCCGCAGATCGACTTAATCTGAATTTTGCTGAGAGCCTTCTCTCAACAAATGTGCTTTATACGAACACTGGAATATCCAGTTTTAAATCCGTGAGTGCTGACAGTCTGACCTCTACAGAGACACTCTCTGAACTCTCCAATAACTTATCCAGCCTAAAACTGTTGGTTTCTGATTCACTTGGAAAGATCGGTAACTTCGTACAGCGTCTTGATATTAAGGACGATGTTCTGAATACTGCCGTAACCAATACACAGTCAAGTTACAGCAGAATCTTTGATGCTGATATGGCAATGGAACAATTGAATGCAACCCGCGGCTCGATCATAGGGCAAGCCGGTTTGACTATGCTTGCGCAGCTTAATCAAGCACCCGGTCAGGTACTTTCTCTGTTCCGCTGATCATTTTGAGACTGAGCCTCTTTGTGAGGCTCAGTCAATCATGTTTTCCCACTCTTTGAACGCTCAATAGTTAAACACTTTGAGGTTCACCATGAAACATCTTTGCTAATTACATTGCTGTAGTTTTCTATGCACATATATTTCTTGAGTCCCCTGTATTCTTGCTATAACTAAAATATTATGACTGAACCCTTTCGGATACACATTCTCGGGCTATTTCAATCTGGTAGGGAGGCTGATGCGATACAAGAACTTCAGACCTATTGTAATGGAAACCCCACAGATTGGCATGCCCTATATTTCCTAGGTATTCTCTTTTTCAGATCAGGTCGATTCCATGAGGCACATCACACTCTGCAGCAAGTAATAGCATCCGGCGAGGGCAATGCTACTTCTCATGCAGTTCTGGTTCATTCATTACGTCTTTTGGGCTCAGTGATGTGTCTTGATGCCGGTGAGCGTGCCATCGCATCGTACCCTGACTCAGCAGAGTGTTACCACGAATTGGGGCTGAGCTATGTTGCCTTTGGTTCTTTCGGGAGAGCTGCAGAGTGTTTCGGATACGCTACCAGATTGTGTCCTCAGAATAGCGACTATCGTTTCAATCTTGCTCTCGCACTTATGAATGAAAAACAGTACCATGATGCACGTATCCACTTTTTATTATTGGCTGAATCCTGTGAAAACAGAGGCGAAATCTGGTATTATGCGGGGATATGTTCAGGATATGAAAAAGAATTTGTAGAAGCGTATGCCGCCCTCGAAAATGCATTGCGCTTCGGGTATCCAGCCCAGAAAGTTGAAGCTACAATCGCAAAACTGAGATTCCAGGAAACCGGTGCCTCGGATGAATTGCTGCGGTATGTAAGAGATGGGTATAACAGTGGAATACGGGATGAAGAGTTTTTAGACCTGTTCGGAGAAATTCTGTATCAGCTTAAAGCTTATGATGAACTCACCCGTCTCTCTGCAACACTTACGGATCAGAATCTGCAAACAGTCAGATTGTATAATCTGACCGGGTTAGCTTTGATGGAACTTGAGCTATATACTGAGGCCGAGACACAATTCAGAAAGTGCAGCGACGTATATCCGAATGATTACTCTTCGCTCGTAAATCTGTCATTGCTGCTGCAAAAAAGGGGAGCTCTTGCTGAAGCTGTATTCTATGCACAAGAAGTTGTGCGAAGATGCCCAAATGATCCTGAAGCTATCTACAACCTCGCAACTTTGCAAATAGATGATAATAGCCCAATAGCTGAAGCACTGTTCAAGAGAGTTTTAGACCTTAGTCCGCAACATGGAAAAGCTTATAATCACCTGGGCATCATCTGTATGAAACAGGATCGGTATGATGAAGCCTCCCACTATTTTGGGATGGCTCAGCAGTATCTTGGTAAGAGTCCTGAAGTAATGAATAATCGGGGACTTCTCGCATACCAATGCAGAGACTTCGACGGAAGTGAGTGTTTGCTCAGGGATGCAGTCAGTAAGGATCCCGAAAGCCCTGAGATCCATAGAAACCTTGCATTTTCTTTGCTTGCGCAAAAGAAATTTCAAGAAGGTTGGAAGGAATATTCATGGAGGCTGAAGAGTTGGAGTTCTGATAAATCGGTTATTCCGATTCCTGATATATCGCAGATGAAAAGAGGAATGAAACTGCTTGTTTTGCCTGAACAGGGGTTGGGTGATACTATTCAATGTATCAGGTACTTCAGGGAGTTACAACACCTTGGCGTGAAGGTGCAATTCGATTGTCCCGATGAACTAGTTGACCTCCTAAACCTTTCTGGATTTGGTGATACTATTGTGAATTCTACATTGATCAATACACCGGATGAAGAGCCCGATATGACTCTTGCTCTGCTTTCAGTTCCAGGACTCTTTATTCGCGGAGTCGCCGATGTATCGAATTCATACTCTTATCTGAGTGCAGATCCACAGCGAGTCCAGAAATTCCGGTCACAATTTGATACAAAGACTGTTCATTGTGGAATTACCTGGCAGGGAAACAAATCCCATAAAAATGACCACCGAAGATCACTATCTGTAAAGAATCTCCTCCCATTGTTTCAAATCGAGGGGGTAAAGTTTCACTCTGTTCAAAAAGATGTGGGCAATGATTCAGTTGAACTTCTGAAGCACTATGATAATTTTGTAGAATTCCCGCTGGACATCAACACTGTGGCTGATACTGCTGCTCTGATAATGAATCTTGATGTACTAATCACGGTGGACACCATGATTGCGCATCTGGCTGGTGCTCTGGGTAAAAAAGTCCTATTATTACTGCCTTTTGCCCCTGATTGGAGGTGGGAGTGCACGGATTCCTTCTCCGGTTGGTATGGTGAAATGGAGCAATTCAGACAGAAACGACCAGCTGATTGGAGCGACCCGATCGCCAAAGTGGGGAAAAGGCTTTCGGAGCTTGTAAAACAATGGGGGAAAGCAGATGAAGAGCTTAAAATAGTCCCCAAAATTGACTAAACTTTTTTACTATCCTTACGATAATAGCATTGAAAACCCAATCAAGTATGGAAACTTGATTATCACTAAACAAACACATGGAGGTATGTTATGGGATTCAGAATCGCCACTAACGTCGATGCTAATGTTGCATTGAGCAACTTGGCAAAAGCCAACCAAATGACCGTCAACTCCCAAATGCGTCTTGCAACCGGAAAGAGAATCAATTCGGTTGGGGATGATACATCCGGTTACAACATCGGAAAGAGTCTCGAAGGACGCATGCAGGTCATGAAAAGTGCCCAGTTCAATATTGCTTCTGCAAAAAACCTTTTATCAACTGCTGAAGGAAGTCTCAGTGGTGTCAACGACCTGTTGATCAAGATCGAAGGTAAAATGTCTGATGCTACCAATCCAACCGCAGACCGTTCAAGAATAGCTGACGATATTAAAGCTCTTGCAACGGAAATTCAGAGTACACTTGAGGCAACGAAGTTCAATAATACTTCATTGCTGACAGGTTCCGGTGCAGGTGGTGGCTTTACGTTTCAGATCGGACCAGAGCTGTCTACTGACAGACTGAAGCTCGATTTTGCAGACAGTCTTTTGACCGGTACTAATGTTGCTACCAATGTCAACCAATCACTTACGAACCTGAAAAGTGTATCAGCAGATCATATTGCGAATTATACTTCATCAGCAAGTATGGGTCTTGAGTCTTTGTCACAAAACCTGTCTTCTCTGAAGTCAGCAGTTTCCACAGCGCTTGGTAAAATCGGTAACTTCTCTCAGCGCCTGGATATCAAAGACGACGTTCTGAATACCGCAATCACGAATACGCAGGCAAGCTACAGCCGTATCTTCGATGCTGATATGGCGATGGAACAGCTGAATGCTACCCGTGGTTCGATCATCGGTCAGGCTGGTTTTGCTATGGTTTCACAGCTTAACTCTGCCCCTGGACAGGTTCTGTCTCTGTTCCGCTAAACCGAAGCAATGATATTCTAAAGCCTCTCCTCTCTGGGGGAGAGGCTTTAGCTATTCGCAGTAAGCAATGCAGTATATAGAGAAACTCACAATTGCGGTGAACTCGCTCCTCTTGGGATGTCTTGACAATGAATCGCAGAAACTCTATATTCTTAGTTCAATACACAGCGGTTAAGAGGAACCTTAAGCTATGATGACTTCGCCTTACATGAAGAAACAAGGTAATCCTGCGGATGTTTACCTTACAAAAGAAATTATGGAAGCGACTCCGCAGAAGTTATTGCTGAAGGTATATGACTTCTCAATACAGCAGGCGCTCCAGAAGAATATGATTAAAACTAATAGGGGGATTCAGGTGCTCATTGAGTCCCTGAATTTTGAAGTGGCAGATGCACGCAGCATCTCTATTGAACTGTTACGATTATACCAATATTGTCAGGATCAAGCACGTAAAGGAAATTTTGATATGGTGCACAAAATTCTTCACGATCTGCGTGAATCCTGGATACAGATGTTCAGAGAGAAAGGACTAATATAATGTCTTATGACCTCCTCACTAGTTCTGGTGTCGCCTCATTGGTGTCCAGTTACAAAAATGTAGAGCAGAGTCGTTCGATTACCCCTCTCAATACCCGGAAAGCTAATTACGAAAGACTGAATAGCGCGTGGACTGGGCTGAGCTCCAGACTAACCTCGCTCAATAGCCTTATCACGGAGTTGAAGGATACTTCCTCCGCTTCAGTATTTAGTGCTAAAAGTGCAAAGCTTTCATCTACTGCTTTTCTGGATGTGACTACAGACAGAACTGCAACCGCAGGTGATTTTTCTGTCAGAGTACAACAACTTGCTAAAAGCGATGTAATCCTCTCAGCCCGAATGGCGTCCGACGATTCCCTCACGACAATGGCAGGGACACACAGCCTTGGCTTTTCCAGTGGTGATTTCCGTACAAGCTTTGCAGTCACCCTTACAGATGCTGAAACGAACAAGACGGCTATGGAGAAGATAGCGAAAGCCTTAAATGATGATTTTGCAGATGTCACTTCAGCTGCAATCGACAAAAACACTACCTTTAGTGGTAGTGGATCATTTAAAATTGATATGAATGGAACCGAAACTACCATCAATTATGACTACTCCTCCGGTTCCTTTACTTACGGTGATGTCATTGATGATTTAGTAACCAAAATTGGTGCCGTTTCAGGCGTTAAAGCCGAAAAAATTATAGACGGTGACAATGTCTCCCTGAAAGTCATAGCGGAAAGTAAAGCCCATTATCTCTCAATGACCGGAACTTCCGGTGACTTATTGAACAGCGGGAACCTCAATATTAATTTGGTGAAGGAAAAAGCAGCATCTTCTCTTGCATCTGCTTCAGCCTTCACTCCTGTTACGGGAAGTACAAAACTGTCGATTACGGCAAAGAACACAGGGTACGATAACAGATTGATTTTTGATAATAAGCCAGGTGGCTCTGTCCTCGATTTTACAGGACTAACAAATAACATCCTTCAGTCAAGAACCACACCCGGTGATGATTCGAGTGCTGGATTTTTATATACTTCGAACAGCATAACTGATAATCAGTTGAATGCAAAGTTTCTTTTCAATGGTGTTTCCATTCAGCGAAATTCCAATTCCTTCAGTGATCTGGTTTCTGGCGTCACTTTCAATCTTAAGGGAGTACATGCAGGGACAGATATTGATACTTCTGTTAATGTTGATAACGATACCAGCTCCATGAAGAGTAAAGTTGAGGCATTCGTTGCTAAATTCAACGAATCATATCAGTATATAAAATCAAGAACAGTTGTTGATAAAACCTCCCGCGGTATTTTTTCGGGTGATTCGGTGGCGAATGGACTATTGCAATCGCTCAGGTCCACTGTTACCAGCGAAGTAAGTGGTGTGGGTGATTACAACAGTTTGGCAAAAATCGGCATTTCGTTTGACCCTACCACTGGTCTGACGGTAAGTGACAGTGCAAAACTCACAACTGCCCTTTCATCCGGTACAGAATCTGTTGCAGGATTATTTCAGGCAAATAATGGACTTGCTAAAAGCCTTGAAAACACATTAAAGAGCTATACTGATGTAAACGGCACTATCACAAGAATGACAACCTCATTCACCAGCAATATAACCTATCTGAATGATAGAATTAAAGCGACGCAGGAGAGGATAGATAAAGGTGCTGAAGTACTCAGAAAGCGCTATGAAGGATTACAGTTACAACTGGCTGCACTTTTGAATTCAGCGCAGGCCTATACATCGTTTTCAAGTTACTGATATGAATGAACAAGTACTTGCCATTGAAAAAAAACTTGTTGAAGCAAAAGAAACTCTGGAATCGCTTAATGAGAGCAATTTTCAGGATGTTATAAAAAGATTTGATACAATTATTGCCGAGTGCAATGCCAAAAAGCAGCAAATAATTGATCAGTTTGGCAGGGATGAAGCAAAAAAAATACTTCAGATTACCGAAAAAACCTCTAAACAAATTGAGAAAACCTTCGATAATCTGATTACTGAAACGAAAAATTCCTTATCTGCTGTTGCGTCTGAAATAAGTGCAAGCAAGAATAAGTCGAAACTAACAAATTATCACGGTAAGTTATGAAAATCCAATCAAATCCGTCGAACATAGATATCTTGAGCCGTTATGCTGCCCAAAACCATATCTCCAAAAAAGCTGATAAGGTTCCAACTGGGCAGGAGCAGAAGGATAAGCTGGAGATTTCGTCTGATGCTAAACTGAAATCAGTCTCAGGCGACAACAAGGTTCATGATCTCTCTGTGATCAGGCAGAGAATTGATAATAACTTCTACAACTCGGATGAAGTTATCGAAAAAGTTGCTGATGCAATAATGAAAGAATTCAAAGGTCTTAAGTAACCCTCAAACACTCTTTGGAAGAGTTTCCATCTGCCCTCAGGAAACTCTTCCCTCTCCTTCTCTTTTCCCTCAGTACCCGAAAAATCATTCTTTTCTTGAATTATCCAATCTTTTTGATTAAAATGCAATGAAATTTCCTGAACAGTTCACAGATACAAAAGAGCTTTTGATGGATCAAAGCATACAGGATAATAAACTTGTTTTATTAGGAAAACTCGCAGCCAGCCTGTCTCACGAGATCAGGAATCCGTTATCAGCAATTAAACTGAGTCTTCAATACCTGAGAACAGGTGAACGGATTTCTGAAAATGATTTTAATGAGACAATTGATACTTCTCTCGAAGCTGCAGAGCGAATTGAGTTTCTCACCCAAAGCATCCTTGAGTTTTCAAGGAAAAATACTGAGAATGCTGAAGCCTCGGATGTTTGCAACATAGCTGAAAAAGCATACATTATTGTTGAAGGTACAGCCAAGAAGAAGTCGCTAACGCTTTACAAATCATTTGCTGATTCAATTCCGAAACTTCATGTTAATCCCAACAAGATATTGCAGGTTTTATTGAATTTACTGACCAATGCAATTGATGCGACCCATCATGGTGGAAGGGTTGAGATCAAACTAAGAAGCCATGAAGGAAATGTTGTAATCGAAGTGACTGATAGTGGCATTGGGATAGCTGCGGAGGATCAACAGCGGATTTTTGAGGATTTCTTTACAAAGAAAAAGCACGGTACCGGTCTTGGTTTGGGTGTGTGCAGGAACATCCTCAAAGAGTATAATGGGGAAATCTCCTTTCACAGTGAACTGAACAAAGGAACAACTTTTTTGGTAACATTACCTGTATCAAAGGTGTAGTATGAATTTTAAGATACTGATTATTGATGATGATAACCTGGTATGTATTTCCCTGAAGAAAGTGCTTACGGTACTGGGGTATGTTACTGAGTTCTGCACTGATGCCACAAAGGCATTTGAGACCATTGATTCATTTGAGCCTGATATTATTCTGCTTGACATCTACCTGAGTGTGGCAGACGGTATTGAGGTGCTCAGTTCAGTCAGTGCACGGTATCCGGAAATACCCGTTGTGATGATTACCGGGTACTCGGATGTAAAGCTTGCGGTGAAAGCAATGAAGGCAGGTGCTTATGATTTTATGCTGAAGCCAATTGACTTGGAACAGCTAAAGCTTGTGCTAAATAAATGCACTGATAATATCAAACTGAAAAGAGAGATCTCGGTTCTTCGGTCGCAGACTGAGAGCAGTGATCTGGAGAAGGAGTTCTTTGGGCGCAGCAAATCGATTCAAAAGATTCTGACTCTGGTTGAGAGATTGTCCAGAAGTGATGATACTACTATTCTTTTTGATGGTGAATCAGGTGTGGGGAAAGAAGTTTTTGCCCGATATCTCCATAAAATCAGCAGCAGGAAGGATAAGGTTTTCATCTCGATTAACTGCGCTGCAATTCCAAAAGAACTAGCTGAGAGTGAGCTCTTTGGGCATGAAAAAGGGGCTTTTACTGGTGCTGCCCAAAAGACAAAGCTTGGGAAATTCGAACTTGCCGATGGTGGTGTTCTTTTACTTGACGAAATAGGTGAGCTCAGTCTTGACCTTCAGGTTAAACTCCTCCGCGTTCTTCAGGAGAAAAAGTTCTATCGCCTGGGGGGGGAAAAGGAAATCTCGGTCAATGTAAGGGTCATTGCCGCAACGAACAAAGACCTGGCAGAGGAAGTTAAGCATGGGAACTTCAGAGAAGATCTTTATTACCGTTTAAATGTTGCCAGAGTCACAATCCCTCCTCTGCGGGAAAGGAAAGAGGACATTCCCTTCCTTGTTATGAATTTTGTTGAAGAATTTGCCCGGAAGTTTAATATCAAGATCAGAGGGATCAGGCCAGAGGCGATGAGATTACTCGAAACACAGCATTGGAAAGGCAATATCCGCGAACTCAGAAATGTAATTGAACGTGCGATGCTTTTGATCGAGGATGATGAGCTGAAGGAACAAAACTTCGGTTTTTTGATGGATTTTTCAACCCCTGCGATGCAGCAGGAAGATACCTTTAAGTTAAGTATCCCTAAACAGGGGGTTCCGATTGAGACTGTTCTAAGGTCATTAATTTTACAAACGCTTGAAATAACCAAGGGTAATCAGGTGAAGGCAGCCAAAATCCTTGGTCTCTCCCGCTCTAAGCTCCGCTACCGTATGGAGCAACTTGGAATTGAGGTTTCAAAGAAGATCGGATAGGGTTGTCCTATCCGATCTCTGGCATCATATCCTAAATCCCACATGTATCTGAAGTTTTTTTAGTTTTTTTTAGAAATACTATAAAAAGTCACTCCTGTTTCTTCGAAGATAGCATAGATTTATTTTTTTTCTGTACAGATGGCTGATATTAGTCAGTATCTCAATGATAATGTCACTTTTTAGCTAATTTTTTGAATATTCTCTGGCATTATGATTGATTGTAAAAGAAGCAAAAAACGAGGTTTACCAGTATGTCTAATCTTGAAGATCCTGTCTTTGGTGAGTTTAATGAGAAAATCGTCAGTGATGACCCCTCCATAAAACGGGAGGCGATAGAGCTCCTGATGGGTGTTGAGCTGACTCCTGATTTTATTGAAAGAGTTTCCGATTGCCTGAAAGACAGCGATGCGGGGGTTAGAGATGCGGCCAGTGTTGTTCTGTCTTTCAATCCAACACGCGAGATTCCTGAATTCATCGTACCCCTTATTGGTGATGAAAATATTGCTGTCCGTAATCTTGCCGGAGATATCCTCATTCGAAGAGGCATTGAATCAGTTGATGCTATCACCACAAAAATCCCACATGTCAATGATGATGATAAGAAGTTTTTAATCGATGTGTTAGCGCTGATTGGCGACCATAGTCCTAAGGATGTGGTAATGCAGACACTCAAAGAAACTCAGAATGAAAATGTTGTTCTGGCGTGTATTGAAGCTCTTGGAGCCATGAAAGTGCATGAGGCGCTCCCGATGTTGCAGGATTTATACCGGGATAATGAATTATACCGGCCTACAATTGTGGAGACATTCGGGAAAATTGAAGACCCATCAGTCCTTCCTTTCGTTATGGAAAGCTTCCCGCACGCAGATACACTAACGCAATTTGCAATGCTTGAAAGCATTGGTGATCTTGGTGATGAAAGCAGTTTCTTCTTCCTGCTTACTCACCTCAAAAACTCTCAGCCCCCGTTAACCTGGGCTGTAGTTGACTCTATCAGAAAACTAAAAGAAAGACTCTATCTGGACATTCCGTATGATGAGTCCACAAAAAATGCGCTGCTTATAACCCTGAATACAGCAGACAGAAGGTATCAGAAGTCTGCCGCTGCAATGCTCTCCTATTTCATGGATACCGAGGTCGTTGATTCATGCATTGCCAATTACGGGCAGGATTATGAGATAGATGCATACATCCAGCAGCTCCTGTTTTCAGGTCCGTCACTATTTTTTAAAAGAATCATTGAGTTTATTAAACCTCAGCAACAGAATCTCCGCCAGTTACTCGAATTACTTAAGATAATGGTGGAAAGCGATGGAGGGGAAAGCCTTCGCAGCACAGACACACTGCTCATACACAACTTGTGCGATGGTTTAACAGCTTGCATTACTGATCCTTCCGAAGAAATCAGAAGGTCTGCAATGGAACTACTGTTTTTTATCAATCCTGATACGGCGTTTGTCTTTATTGATACGATGGTATCTGATGCTAATACCTGGAATCGGCTCCGTTTACTCGATCTGTTAGAGGTGAGTGATCGTCCGGAAGCATTTGAGGCAATTAAGGTGTTGGCAAAAGATAATGAAGAAATGGTACAACAACGTGCCGAGTGGATCGTAGAGCAACGCGAAAATTCAGAGCAATCATAAGAAAGTCCTATAATAATGGCTGATTACTTCCAATCTTCAGGCAATACACCCCCTTCATTTTCGGGTGTGCCACTTTATAGTTCAGGTATGAACCAGCCCATGTCGGATAAGACCTACGATGACTGGAGGCAATTCATTTACTCGTTGTGCGGTATTTACTTTCAGGATAATAAGAAGTACCTGTTGGAAAGCCGTCTACAAAAGCGAATGAATTTCCTGGGTATTGAAACCTTTGAAAAATATCTAGACTTCGTTAGGTTCGGATCCGGAAGGGTCGAAGAGCAAAAGTATTTATTCGAAGCCATCACGATTAACGAGACATTCTTTTTCAGGAATCAGCCTCAGTTAGATGTGATGGTGCAATCAATCGTACCCGAACTAATGACCAACCCTTATAAGGTAAATAAGAACAAGCTTAGAATCTGGAGTGCAGCATCCTCATCTGGTGAGGAGGCGTACTCGATAGCTATTACCTTTAAGGAACTGATCAAACCAAAGTATCCTAATCTGGAACTTGAGGTGATTGGCACTGACATCAATTTTGCTGTTGTTGAAACTGCAAAACGGGCTGTATACCGCGATTACGCAATCAGGAATACGCCTCCTTACTTTCTGAAAAAGTACTTCAGGCAGGAGCATGGCGAATATGTTCTTGATCCTACTCTCAAGAAGAATGTAACATTCAAGGTGATGAATCTGTATGATGACATTGCCATGAGGTCCATGCTCAATTACGATATTATTTTCTGTGCAAATGTGCTGATCTATTTTGATACCCGATCGAAAATAAAGGTGGTTTCTCACCTTTACAATGCGCTGAACCGGGGCGGGTATCTTTTTATTGGTTACTCAGAAACATTACAAAGTATAAGCAAAGCGTTCCGGTTAGTCAGTTTTGCTAAGACAATCGGGTATAAAAAGGAGTAGTGATGAAAAAAGTGATTTTAGTGGCTGATGACTCTCCGACTATTCGGAAGTTTGTAACGGTCGCCCTGAATATTCTTGGTTATGAGGTTGTCTCAGTAGCTGACGGTATGGAGGCAGTGGAGAAACTCCCGTCACACAAAATAGATCTGGTGATTACCGATCTGAATATGCCGAATATGGATGGCTT